>DATKYC010000236.1:0-13232 GCA_035528695.1 Acidobacteriota bacterium
GGTAGAATTTCCGCCTATACTCTCCTCCCTGCTCGAGGAGCAGCAAAAAACAGGGATAGATATCAAGTCCCTGAGGGCGGTCGCAGGCCTGGACAGCCCGCAGACCATAGAAAAATACCAGTCTCTGACAGGGGGGAGTTATTACACCGTTTACGCACAGACAGAAACATCGTGCTTTGCTACATTCGGCGCTTACGACGATAAGCCCGGTTCAGCGGGCAGGGTAGTTCCGCTCGCTGATATAAGACTCGTTGACGATTATGATCGTCCGGTGCCTGTTGGCAAGGTGGGCGAGATCACGATGAGGGGTCCCATGGTATTTCAGGGGTACTGGAATCTCCCCGAAGACACAGCGTATACATTTCGGGAAGGGTGGCACCATACCGGGGATTTGGCCCGTTTTGATGAAGAGGGCTTTCTTTGGTATGCCGGGCGAAAGGCTGAAAAGGAGTTGATAAAGCCCGGAGGGGAAAATGTCTATCCAGCGGAGGTGGAGAAGGTAATCATGCAACATCCGGCTGTGGAGAAAACCGTTGTGTTTGGTGTGCCTGACCCCAAATGGGGAGAGGGAGTCAAGGCGGTGTGTCAACTGAGAGAGGGCCAAAGTCTTGAACCACAGGAGTTGACCGACTTTGTGGGTGTCCGTATCGCAAGATACAAGAAACCTCAATATGTGGAGTTCGTCTCTGATCTGCCTTTGCGTGAAGATGGGTCTCCGGACAGGGATAAGGTAAAAAAGTTGTATGGTGGGTCTTAGCCACTGCGTCCCTGTTCTTATACCCCGCCCGCAGAAGGCCACGGCTTTAGCCGTGGATGAATGCTTAGTCCCGCCGATTGCGAAGCAATTCGGCGAAACTAAGTGGTGCCACGGGCTTGCCCGTGGGGCTCCACTGAGTGAGTGTACTGGGGAAAATAGCCCTTTCGCGCGGTGTTCCCCCTTTTGATTGACTCATACTCAGCGTCATCCTATTGTGCCGCGAGCCAAAGGGAATTTTTTTGAGGAAAGCTACTGCAACGGATACGGGTTCCATGTTCATGCATTCAAATCTTCGTAAGAGCGCACTATCCTTCCAATTACCACATCTGATCTATCTTCAAACTAGCTATAATAAGATGATCAATATGGGGCACAGGTCTCTGTCCGGGTTATTTTGTAGTTCCATATCTGGATATCATACCTTATGAAAATGGTCGCTTGATGACGCAAAATCAGAATGAGGTCGTAGTTGAGATTACGGGTATCTCTCTTAAATTTGGTGGACTCCAGGCGCTAACTGATGTGGACCTGGAGATAAGAACCGGAGAGATCCTTACGGTAATCGGTCCAAATGGGGCAGGAAAGACCTGTATTCTTAACTGCATAAATGGATTCTATCACCCATATAAAGGTGAGATACTTTACAAAGGCAGGGATCTCACCCGTCTCAATCCGCATAAGATCGCCGCACTGGGTATCGCCAGGACATTTCAAAATATAGAACTCTTCTCAGGTCTCAGTGCCCTTGATAATTTGATGGCTGCCCGACATATACACATGAAGCATGGGGCCCTTCTCGGGTCCCTGTTTTTTGGCCCCACCAGGCGAGAGGAAATTGCCCATCGTCAGGAGATCGAGGAAATAATTGACCTGCTGGAGATGGAATCCATTAGAAAAAAGGTAGTGGGCTCACTCCCTTATGGTCAAAGAAAAAGGGTGGATCTGGCAAGGGCCCTCTCAATGAACCCCTCGGTTCTTCTTTTGGATGAACCCATGGCAGGTATGAATGTTGAGGAAAAGGAAGACATGGCCAGGTTTATCCTTGATATTTACGAACTCAAGAAAATACCTATTCTCCTTGTTGAACACGACATGGACGTTGTCATGGATATCTCTCACAGGGTAGCTGTGCTGGATTTTGGACTAAAAATTGTTGAAGGTCTCCCGCAAGAAATAAAAAATGACGAGAGAGTCATTAGGGCTTATTTAGGGGAGGAATAACTGCTATGCCTCTCGAGACTTTGCCTCAGATATTGAGAGAGAACTATAAGAAATATGGTCATAGAGCTGTGGCCATGAGGGTGAAGGATAGGGGTGTCTGGCAGGAGTATACCTGGGAAGACTATTATCTCAAGGTGAAGCATTTCTGCCTGGGGCTCATGAGTCTCGGGCTCCAGAAGGGGGATAAGGTCTCAATACTTGGAGAAAATAAACCGGAATGGATCTGGGCTGAGCTCGCAGTTCAGTCAGCGGGAGGAGCGGCGGTCGGTATATTTACAGACTGCCTGCCTGCCGAGATAAAATATTACGTGGAACATTCAGACAGCACCTTTGTGGTGGTGCATGATCAGGAGCAGGTAGACAAACTCCTTGAAATCAAGAATGAGGTCCCAAGGGTAAAAAAGGTCATTTACTGGGACCCTAAAGGGCTCTGGAGCTATACTGATCCAATACTCATCTCCTTTGATGAAGTGTTAGCGCTTGGTCATGCGTACGAGAAAAAACATCCGGAGTTTTTCGACGAACTTGTTGATCAAGGCACTTGCGAGGATATTGGAGCCTTTTGCTATACATCAGGCACCACTGGCCTTCCCAAAGCGGGAATGCTTAATCAGACTTGGCTGGTGGAATCAATAAAGGCATGGGGGGAGTTAGACGGCTGGTTTGGGAAGGATTATGAATACCTCTCATTCATCCCGCCCGCCTGGATTACTGAGCAGGGGATAGGTATTGCCGCAGTTATCCTTGGCCCCATGGTGGTAAACTTTCCCGAAGAACCGGAAACAGTACAGGAAAACCTGAGAGAAATTGGGCCGGATATCCTCTTTTTCGGTGCAAGGTTGTGGGAAAACCTCAATAGGATGGTCCAGGCAAGGATGATGGACTCGACCTTCCTGAGGCGCCTCGTATATAGACTCGCCCTTCCAATAGGGCTCAGGGTGGCTGATATGAAAAGCGGCCACAAAAAGATGAGCCTGCTCTGGAAGCCACTATACTTCGTGGCCTACCATGCCGTCTTTAGACAGCTCAGAGACAGATTGGGGCTTTCCAACGTCAAGGCAGTATATTCGGCTGGTGCAGCAGTGAGCCCAGATATCATAAGGTATTTTAAGGCCCTCGGAATTAACATACGGCTGTTCTATGGCAGCACTGAACAGGGTGTGATGACCATGCCCAGGGAAGGTGACATCAGGCCTGAGACATCAGGCCCAGCTGTGCCATGGGTCGACGTCAAACTTTCAGATGAGGGTGAGATCCTTATCAAAAACAAATATCCATACTCAGGTTATTACAAGGACTTCGCGGCCACAAAGTCTAAAGTAAAGGACGGCTGGTTTTATACCGGTGATTTTGGCCATTTAAATGAGGACGGGCACCTCATTGTGATCGATAGGATGGATGACCTGAAAGAGCTCGCAGGGCGGAAAAAGTTCTCTCCTCAGTATACGGAGATAAGGCTAAGGTTCAGCCCTTATATCAAAGATGCCCTTGTGATTGGTGGTCCTGATAAAGAATATGTAACAGTGCTTATCAATATTGATCTGGATAATGTGGGCAGGTTTGCGGAGGCCCATCATATTGCCTATACCACCTTTACTGACCTGTCTCAAAAACCGGAAGTTATAGGTCTGGTAAAGGAAGAAATACTCAAGGTCAACCGCACCCTCCCTGAGTGGACTAGGATAAGGCGATTTGTCAATCTGCACAAGGAATTTGATGCGGACGAAGACGAGCTTACCAGGACGAGAAAACTAAGGAGGACCTTTGTCGAAGAGAGGTACAGCGAACTTATAGAGACCCTTTACAGCGACAAGAACACGCATAGGGTCGAGGCGAGCGTCACTTACAGAGACGGTAGGAAAGGGACGATTGAGACAGCTATCCACATTAATGAAGTGTGACGGCTTTGTGAGATGACATAATTATTTGTTCATCAAGTACAGGAGAAGAAATGACCGGATTTCTTCAACAGGCTATCACAGGCCTGATGATTGGTAGCCTCTATGCCTTGGTCGCTTCTGGCATAGTCCTTGTGTACAAATCCACCCATGTGGTTAGTTTGGCCCACGGGCAACTTGTTGCCTTTGGGGCGCTTTTTTTCTGGATTTTTTTGGGGGGCCTGGGACTCCCTTTCTGGATAAGCCTTATACCCGCATTTGTGCTAATAGCCCTGATAGGCCTTTTAATTGAGAGGCTAACCCTGCGTCCCCTCATTGGTCAGCCATTGCTCGCGGCCTTTTTGATGACCTTTGCCATCTTTATTGCCCTCGAGGGCGTTTTCGTGCTTTATCTGAAAGGCGAAACGAGGACACTGCCCAGTTTTCTTCCCACTGGCAATGTTATTGTTCATGGGATTTCGATTCCCATAAATCAACTCATAAGTTTTTGCGTGGCAATACTTCTGTTTATAGCCATTTCACTCCTCTTTAAGTATACCAAAGTCGGTCTAGGAATGAGGGCCACAGCCGAGGATCACCGCCTCGCCCAGAGTGCGGGGATAAATGTGAGGAGCATATTCTCCTATATCTGGATCCTCTCCGCTATTGTTGCAGCAGTTGCGGGAATTGCCACTGCGAACGTGATGGATATATATTACATGCTCCCCTATATAGGGATTAACGGACTGATAGTGGCCATCTGCGGCGGACTAGATTCCTTGCTGGGTGCGTTGGTTGTGGGACTATTACTGGGAGTTGTGGAAAATGTTGGCGCTGCGTATCTTGATCCTCTTGTGGGAGGGGGAGTAAAGGACGTCGCTGGCTATATGGTTCTTCTTTTGGTCTTGTTGATTAGACCTTACGGCCTGTTTGGCCTTGTGAGGATTGAAAGGATATAAGACATGAGGCCATGCGGGGTATTTGACAAGAGTTACACCCTCGATATTGCCATAGTCAGGACTTGGCAGCACTGGACAATCCTAATCTGCGCCTTTCTTCTTCTCTACCTCTTTCCCTTATTCGGCTCATATTATCTCATCAGCTTTATGAACTCGTTGGCTATTAGTGTAATTGTGGTGCTTGGGTTACAGATTGTGAGCGGATACTGTGGGCAAATCTCCTTCGGTCAGGCGGCCTTCATGGCCATCGGTGCCTACACTTCATCAATACTGACTATTACGTTTGGGTTTTCGTTCTGGATCGCCTTGCCACTCTCGGGGATAATGGCCGGCGCAATCGGCATAGTTGGCGGTGCTCCCTCTTTGAGAATTAAGGGGATGTACCTGGCCATGGCAACTATCGCTATCCACTTCGTTGCTATATGGCTCATCCTGCATCTCGAGATAACCGGCTCATTTAAAGGCCTTTACCCTCCGGCACCAAGTTTGGGTGGCTTTGAATTTGATACAGACGAGAGGATGTACTACATCATTATGAGTGTGATGGTCATAATGACCTATGCTGCGCGAAATCTGGTGAGGACAAAGGTTGGGAGGGCCTTTGTCGCAATACGGGATAATGACCTAGCTGGCGAGGTCATGGGAGTCAATCTCTATTACTACAAGCTGCTTGGCTTCTTTATTTCCTGCTTTTATGCAGGCATTGCGGGCTCGCTCTGGGCACACTTGATCACCGTCGTCAACGCTGAGCAATTCACTTTACTCCATGCCCTAGAATATGTGGGTATGCTGATCATTGGAGGGATGGGAAGCATCCCTGGCGTGTTTTTCGGTGTTCTTTTTATTCGTATCCTTAATGAAGTGGTGATGTTTACCTCACCGCTTCTAGCAGAGACCTTTCCATGGCTGGGGAGTTCTCCAGCCGCCGCCCTTGGCCTTATTGCATTTGGTTTGGCCGTCATAATATTTCTTATCTTTGAGCCGAGGGGTCTTGCACATCGCTGGGAGATTTTTAAGGCCTCTTACAGGCTTTACCCATTTGCTTATTAGAGGGGAGTACCGTGTACAACGGCCTATATTATATATAGTGTTAAAAAGGCAACCTAGAACCTAAAACTGAAATGTAAGGCTTTATCTCAGCAGCAGGGCGATCAATGAAAGATCAAGCGTTAACGAGCAAGTAAGTAAGCAATGCCTATCACTTTAACCTTGTTAAATGAAAGGGGGGTGCCATGAGAAAGGGATGTGTCATTATTCTCGTATTAATGCTAATAACCTGTCTAAGTGTGGCTATTTTAAGTTCACCATCTTTTGCAAAGGAGCAAGTGGTTGTGTACCTAAGCCTGGCAGATTACACAGGCCCAATTGCCGGCCTAAATGTTCCTGCCGATATGGGCCTCGAGGATTACATCAAAGAGATAAATGCCAAAGGCGGGGTTGACGGGGTCAAGATAGACTTTATTGGGATTGACACCCGCTACGATGTTGCCAGGGCTGTTTCCGCCTACAAGCGGTATCGTAGAACTCCAAGGTTGTTGATGGTAAACTCCATCAGCACAGGTATAGGAAAAGCCCTTGCCAGGTTAATTGATAGAGATAAGAGGGCCCAGCTCGTGCCTGGAGATGGAGAGTTCCAGGCCCACCTGGGAAGGAACTTCATATGGGGTCCTGCGTATCAAGACGCCTTTGCAGCCACCCTCGATTGGATCATGGATGACTGGAAGGCAAAAGGGAAATCGGGAGCCCCGGTCGTCGGGTACCTCAGTTGGGATAACCCCTATGGGAGGGAACATCTCCGCGGTGGAAAGGAATATGCGGAATCGCTCGGCATAAAATTCCTTCCGCCTGAGTTTTTCCCGCCTGGGACCCTCAAGCATGATGTCTATCTCACGAGACTTGCCAAGGCCGGCGCTCACTACATTCATGCGGGTGGGGTTGATCCGACCCCCACCAATGTCATCAGGGATGCCTACGCCCTTGGCCTCACAAAGAAAATACAGATGACAGCCGATTACTGGGGACCTACCGCCCTGGGAATTGGTGTGCATGCCGAAGCTCTCGAAGGGACCACGATCACCTCATTTTACCAGAGGGGCACAGATGCACGGCAGAACAAAATTCCAACGGAAATCTGGAAAAAGTACAGGGGTTCCCTTGATAAGTACAATGAGGTGTACGCCATGGGAATGTCATGGGGTATAACCTATGTGGCTGGCCTAAAGGCTGCCCTCAAGGCAGTTGGCTATGATAAACTCAAGGCAGATGACATGTATCAGGCCTATCAAAGGATTACCGGTCTTGACAGACTGGGCATTCAAGGACCATGTGCCTATAGTCCTACCTCCAGGAGGGGAAGCCTCGAGGTCAAGATCTATCGGGTAAAAAATGGTAAGAGTGTCCCTATCACGGGCTGGCGAAAGGCACCTGATGCGGTAAGCCTTCACAAATTCTAGTAGGATATGGAAAGGAGGCAAAGAATGAAAGTTTGCAAGCTAATGATACTGTGTGTGGTGATCCCGGGCCTGATCATTGGGACCCTCTCATGTTCAGGTATACAGGCGTTAGTAGGGCCAAAGGCAACCTTAGAGATAGTTCCGGCTCAGACGTTTCTTTCCCCTGCCTTGATAAAAAAGCCGGTGACCTTCAAGGGAACCGGGTTTGCGCCCAAAGAAATGGTTACCGTTGAGATGGTTCTTCCGCCTGGCTTAAAAATGAAAGGAATTAAGGAAGGGGAGGATGTAGGAATCGCCGTTGGGACTGCCGATGAAAACGGAAATTTTACTGCAGCCATGGGTCCTATGGCGACACTCAACTGGTTCTTTCAGGTGGGCTGGACCCCACTCCTTAGACCAAATTTTAAGGAGGCAAAGCCTATACCTCCCGGAGATTATACCATTAATGCGACGGGATTAGATTCTGAGAAAGTGGCGACCTCAATCCTGAAGATCGTCCCTCCACCAAAGAAACCAGAGAAAAAAAAGTAGGCATGCTCACATTAAAGAACATAGAAGTTATCTATAGTGACGTGATACTCGTCCTCAAAGGGGTCTCGCTTGAAGTCGAGGAAGGCAACATCGTGGCCCTTTTGGGGGCCAATGGGGCCGGAAAGACTACCACCCTCAAGGCCATAAGCGGTCTTCTAAAAACGGAGTTAGGGGAGGTGACGGACGGTACAATCGAATTCAAGGGCAAGAGAATCGATCAAAAGAGTCCTGAAGAGATAGTTAGATCGGGTATTGTGCAGGTTATGGAGGGTCGGCCTCTTTTTGAACAGCTGAGCGTAGAAGAAAATATGAGGGTTGGGGCATATTCCAGAAACGATACAGCGGGCATCAAAAAAGACATGGGGAACGTCTACCAGTACTTCCCAATCCTCGCAGGTATGCGGCACAGGGTCAGTGGCTATCTTTCAGGGGGGGAGCGCCAGATGCTGGTCATGGGAAGGGGCCTCATGGCGAGACCTCAACTTATGCTGCTTGATGAACCATCTCTGGGGCTGAGTCCATCTCTGGTGAAAGAAATTTTTAGGATTATTGAACTCATAAATAAAGAGAATAACACCTCTATCTTGCTCGTTGAACAGAATGCCAAGGTTGCCCTCTCAATATCCGATCACGCATATGTGATGGAAAATGGGAGAATAGTACTGGACGGCCCATCTTCTAAGCTAAAAGAAAATGAGGACGTAAAGGAGTTTTATCTAGGTCTAAGTCAAGTGGGCAAAAGAAAAAGCTACAAGGAGGTAAAGCACTACAAGAGACGTAAAAGGTGGCTTTCCTAATACCCTTCGCGGCAATTCAAAAGCCCTGCCGGCTCTGCGCCGAGCAGGGCTTTTTATATGAATTTTTTGAAATTTTACTATTGACAGATGAAAATGATTAGTCTATACGCTACCGCCAAGCTAAAATGGGGGGAGTATGGTTCACAGTGAACAGTGTATGATCCTAAGATTCCTCGTGGAGCGAAAACCTCTCACTTGGTTATTCCGGGCACCTTCACTTAAGCCTCTTTACATAGATTTGGGCTTAATGTATTGAGAAGACGTGCAGTGCCCCTTAATTTGAAAAATCGCAGATTTCAGACTGTAACCTGATAGCCTACAATATCCAAGGGGGATTGATTATTGGAACCAGAAGAGGAAAAAAGTCTGGGCAGGGAGGCATCTGAAGGCAACGCTGCCCCCCCCTCTGTAATCCCTGCAAAAGTGAGAAGAGTCTCTTTTTCTCCTTTTGCTCTTACCTTTATCATCATGTTTGGCGTTTGGGTCATGCTCTCAGGCAAGTTTGATGCCTTTCATTTGACCCTTGGCCTCATTTCTAGCGCAATCGTTTCCTACCTCTCCTCTGACCTCTTGTTTTCTTCTCCACAAATCAAAGGGCTTCTAAGCCAGTGGGTCCGCTTTGTGAAATACGTCCCCTGGCTTATGGTTGAGATCATCAAAGCGAACCTCCATGTGACCTACCTGGTATTCCATCCTAGGATGATGGATCTGATTGATCCGAGAATTATAAAATTTAGGAGCAAATTAAAAAGCGATTTGGCTTTGGTTACCTTTGCCAATTCAATCACACTCACTCCCGGCACTATAACGGTTTCCGTGTCGATTGACGGGGATTTTAAGGTCCATGCCATTGACAAGGCATCCGGTGATCCCTTGCCCGGCGAAATGGAGGCAAGGATTGCCAAAGCATTTGGTGAGGTCTGATGGATAACATCTTTTTGTATTCTAGCCTTTACTTGGCGGTGTTGATGACACTTAGTTTATACCGCGGTGTAGCCGGGCCAACGGTGGTGGATCGAATGATCGGCGTCAATGCCATTGGGAGCAAGACTGCAGTATTACTGATCCTGATTGGCCTTCTCTATCACCGGGTGGATATGTTTGTGGACATTGCCTTGGCCTATGCCATGTTAAACTTTATCGCGGTGCTAGCGACTTCGAGGTACTTTCAAAAGCGGAGAGGGCTATACGACGAGACGCCTTATAGGTAGGCGATGCTTAACCTGCAAAGAAAGCGCCAGGTGAAGTCTTGAGAGGTTCGGATTACAGAGTGGGGAGATTTTGACCAATGGATATTATCGTATGCTTACTTTTGTTTGGAGGGCTCTTTTTCTTTACCGGGGGTGCGGTTGGGATTCTGCGGTTCCCTGATTTTTATTCCCGGCTTCATCCAGCAGGCAAACTCGATACGCTGGGCCTGCTTTTGGCGATGCTGGCGCTGGCCCTCTTCAACCTCCATCACTTTAATCTGGGCACCCTGCTGACCAGTCTCAAGATTATATTGATTGTGGTCTTTGTCTTTCTCGCCAGCCCAACGGCAACCCACGCGATCGTAGATGCAGGGGTAAGGGCTGGCCTGGCTCCCTGGACAAAAGGGGAGGAAAGGAGATAACCATGATCTGGCAAATAGACTTAGCAATTCTCACCCTGGTTGTTATAGCAGGCATTGGCACCATCATGGTGAAGGATCTTTTAGGGGCAGCCATATTGTTCGGCGCTTACAGCTTTATGATGTGCCTGCTGTGGTCCGTGATGGGTGCGGTGGACGTGGCGTTTACCGAGGCGTCGGTAGGGGCGGGTGTGAGCACTGTTTTCTTTGCAGCAGCTGTGTTCCGCACAACAAGGAGGACAAAGGATTGAAGATCACGGGGCTCATAATAGCGATTTTGGCGGGTGCACTGCTGATTTACGCGACAGCCGACTTTCCTGGATGGGGAGATGCGGCATCTCCTGCGAGCACCCACGTGTCTCCCCGGTACATAGAAAAAACCATGGAAGAGACCTCTGTCCCCAACATGGTGACCGCGGTCCTCGCCGACTACCGTGGGTTTGACACCATGTTTGAAACCACCGTCATTTTCTCGGCCGGGGTCGTCTGTTTTATCCTCCTTCGGGTTTTCGGAAGTGAAGAGCCTAAGGAGAGTCTCTATAGGCACGTGCTTACCGGCGTGACCATCCACGTAAGGGCGGGCGGAGAAATACCCGCGGATTCTGATGATTTTGAGAGAATTGACGTGATGTGGACCCCGTTCGATCTTATCATCAAGACAATGTGCCGGATACTTATCCCCTTTATTCAGCTCTTCGGCCTGTATGTGATTGCCCACGGTCATCACAGCCCAGGCGGGGGGTTCCAGGGGGGAGTGATCCTTGGCGCAAGCATTATTCTCTTTGCCATCTCTCACGATCTGAGAACAGCCTTGAGACGAATCCGCGAGAGAATTGATGCCCTACTGTGCGCTACCGGTGTCTTTATCTATGCTGGGACAGGGGCCCTGTGCCTCCTATTGGGGCTTAATTTTCTGGACTACGCCGCGCTCGCCTCAATACTCGGTGTTGATCCCATTACTGCGAGATCCCACGGCATTTTCATCGTAGAGATCGGCGTGGGTATTGCCGTCATGGCCACCATGATCTGGATTTACAATAACGTCTCATCAAGGGGCAAATATGATGAAGGGCTCTAAATCATGGGTGATTTAATTCAACTGCTTGTCGCCAAATATAATTACTGGATTTACATCACATTAATGATGATCGGCCTCTACGCTATGATTGCCAAGAACAATCTGGTCAAGAAGATCGTGGGCATGAATATCTTCCAGACCGCTATTATTCTGTTTTACGTCTCCATAGGGTCCAAGAAAGGGGGTACCATCCCTATTATTGAGCATGGCCATGGGGCGGCGGGCTCTCACGTGGTGCACGCGGCCGACTATATCAATCCGTTACCACACGTGCTTATGCTGACTGCGATTGTGGTCTCCGTGGCCACCCTCGGAGTGGCCTTGGCCCTCGCGATAAAGGTCTATGAGCGGTATAACACCTTGGAAGAAGATGAAATCTTAGCGCAGATAAGGGAAAAATGAGCGAACAGTATCCTGCACTCCTTGTTGTCGTTCCTCTGCTGTCGGCCCTTCTGATTAGTGCGGCTGGATGGCTCAAAAAAAGGCTATGCTTCCCGATTGCTGTTGTGGCCCTTGGGGTTGCGGCTTATGCATCGATAGGGCTCCTCATACGGGTCTTAAACGAGGGGGTGATAATTTATCGATTGGGAGGATGGCCCCCGCCTTGGGGCATCGCCTATTACGTTGATCACCTTAATGGCCTGGTCTTAGCGGTTGTTTCGGTGGTCGCCTTCATCAACTTGATAGCCAGCCAAAAAAGTATTGAAGAAGAGTTTCCCGAAAAGACGGGGGCCTTCTATACGTTGTATGTTCTTATGGTGACGGGCCTTTTGGGTATTGTGGTCACTGGAGATGCCTTTAATTTGTACGTCCTCCTGGAAATTGCATCGCTCACCGGCTATGGCTTGATTGCCATGGGGCAGAAGGATCGTGCACCGCTCGCGAGCCTTAATTATCTTTACATGGGTACCATCGGCGCGTGTTTTTACTTGTTGGGGATAGGGTATCTATACATTGTCACCGGTTCTCTGAATATGGTGGATATTGCCAGAATCTTACCACCTCTTTATCAATCTAAGGCAGTGCTTACTGCCTTTATTATCTGCATGGTGGGGGTCTGGCTTAAGATGGCCCTGTTTCCCCTGCACGCTTGGCTGCCCAATGCATACACCTATGCACCCTCAGCGTCCAGCAGTCTAATAGCGCCTCTTATGACCAAAGTGATGATCTATGTTATGATCCGCCTCATATTGACCGTCTTTACACCACAATTTGCATTTAGCAACCTCGCCATCAGCAACTCCATCGTGTGGCTTGCGGTCCTTGCCATTGTTATGGGAGCTATCCTTGCCCTCGCGCAGACCAATCTGAAGAAGATGTTGACCTACGTCATCATTGCGGAAGTGGGCTATATGGTTGGGGGTGCGTGGCTGGGAAACCGTGCGGGAATGACCGGTGCGATCCTCCATATCGTCAATGATGCACTCATGACCCTGTGCGCCTTCATGGTTGTGAGTAACATCGTGTACAAGGTCAAGGGCTATGCATTTGAAGACCTCAAGGGACTGCTGCGGAAAATGCCTTTCACCATGGGAGCGTTTGTGATAGGTGCGCTGTCTATCATTGGCGTACCCCCCACCTGCGGTTTTTTCAGCAAGTGGTATCTGATCTCCGGGGCACTAAAGGCCGGACATTACGGTTTTATGGTGGCACTGCTTTTCAGCAGTCTGGTCAATGTGGTCCTCTTTTTCAGGGTCCTCGAGATAAGCTACTATGAACCTTTTAGCAACCACCACGGAGAGAATCATCATCCTGAACCGATGGCTGAGGCACCGCTCACTATGCTGGTGCCACTCTTGGTCGTGGCAGCAGGCCTAGTCTTGGTCGGTCTTTACACCGGTGATATCGTAAACCACATTATCCAATTTGCCATACCCAAAGGTATTGTCTAATGGAGACCATTGTATCAATAAAACCTCTGCTGGCCGTTTTGGTCTCACTGTTAGTGGT
>DATKYC010000237.1:0-3104 GCA_035528695.1 Acidobacteriota bacterium
TAGATGGCATCAGCTTCAGAGAGCACGTTTTCCAAACCTTGGGTTTCAATCAGGTATGGAATTTTTTCCTTTTCGAGAAAGCTGCACACATCATCTCTCATCTGAAAGGCCTGAGGCGCGGCGTATATGATCTTTATACCATCAAAGTCCTTCATTAGGTAACTAAGAGACCTCACAGTTCTTCCCCTTTTGAGATCACCGCACATCAAGATGGTTTTACCGTTAAGCCCTCCCTGGTTTTCAAAGGATCTCTGCAGCGTGTACACATCGAGTATGGCTTGGGTGGGATGTTCATCACTTCCTGCACCACCGTTTATGACAGGAATCGGGCGATTGGAATGGGTATTCAACAGCCAGGCCGCGCGTTCGGCGGTGTTCTTTCCCACGTGCCTGATAATAATGAGATCAGTATACGACGAAAAGGTGCGCAGGCTGTCGTCAAAGCTTTCGCCCTTAATTTCGGATGAAACTCTAGGGTCTCGAATCTCCGAGGTTTTCATGCCTACTATGTGACAGGCGTTCTCAAAAGATAGATAGGTCCTCGATGAGGGCTGAGCAAAATAGAGCATAGCGCGTTTGTGACAAAGTAGGTCCTGGAGAAAACACGAGCCCACCTTGCTCTTCGAGATATGCCTAAGTCGATTGGTAATTCGATAGATATCGTCCAGGATCTTTCGATTCAGCTGCTGGGAGTTTATCATGTCATAGAGGTGGCCATCTCTCTCAAAGCACTTGATTTTTTCATCACTCGGAAGCCTTTCAAATTCAGCGAATTTCTCATCTATGATACTCATCTTAACCTCACCCCTCTCCCGGAACTTGTAATTAATGGTTTTCGGATGTCCTTCTTGAGCCTGTGTACGAGCAGTCCATACAAGCCGATGATTGGGAGCATCACCAATCTAAAGGGCTTAACTCCCTTCTCTAGATTTCCCGCTGCGCTCCCTTGCGGTAAAAAGGATACCACAAATTTTGTAATATAGACCACAGTGAGCCAAAAAGTCCCGCTATATTTCCATCCCCAGACCTCCGAAGATTTCCTTGTTCTCTTGGCCTTATCGCCTTTTATCATTTTACCGTTTTCCACCCCACTCAACAACCTCCTAGATTCAACTTTCTTAAGCTGTGCAGAGCTGACGATTATGGGTTGTCATATCCGTAGCAATCATATAAATGCTTCTTTTATGTCTTTGAGTAACCTCAATGCCCTGAAATGAAACAAAAAATGCAGTATCTGATCCAACTGTGGAAAAGGGAGGCGGGCTATCGCCAGGTCCTTACCATAGCCATCCCCCTGATCCTGAGCACAGGCGCCTGGTCCATCCAGCACTTTGTGGACAGGATGTTTTTGTCCTGGTACTCGGTCGAGACCATAGCAGCTGCCATGCCTGCAGGTATCCTCAATTTCTCTATCATGAGCCTTTTTATCGGTACAGCCACCTATGTGAGCACATTTGTGGCCCAGTACTATGGTGCTGGTCGATACCACAGGATTGGTCCTGCCCTGTGGCAGGGGGTCTATGTGTCAATCATTGGAGGGCTGGTCCTGCTGCTCATAATGCCCTTTGCACGCCCCATCTTCAGCCTGGTAGGGCACGATAGCCTCGTACAGCGCCATGAAATAGTTTATTTCCAGATCCTCTGTCTTGGTGGAGCACCTTTCATTGCCTCATCGGCAATCTCAGGATTTTTTGCGGGAATGGGCAGGCCATGGCCTGTGATGTGGGTGAACACCTCATCCACGGCAGTTAACCTCATCATGGACTATGCCTTGATATTCGGCAGGTGGGGTTTCCCCGAACTGGGCATCAAAGGGGCAGGCCTGGCCACCGTGCTTTCAGGTGTGTTCTCATTCCTCGTCTACGCTTTCCTCTGCGCCTCTAAGGCCAATAACAGGACCTACCATACCCTGAAGGGATGGAGGCCCGAGAAGAATCTCTTTCTTCGGCTTGTACGTTTTGGGCTTCCTTCCGGGGTGCAGTTCTTTCTGGAGATGATGGGATTTACGATATTTATCCTTTTGGTGGGGCGAATGGGTATAACCAGTCTCGCAGCAACCAACATCGCATTCAATATCAACACTATCGCCTTTATGCCCATGATAGGTTGCGGCATAGCGGTTTCAGTGCTTGTCGGCCAGTATCTGGGCAAAGAAAGGCCTGAGCTGGCCCAAAGGAGTGTCTACTCTGGCTTCCACATGACGTTTGTCTATATGTCAACCATTGCAGCAGCATACGTGCTCACCCCTGATATCTTTCTCGCACCTTTTGCCGCAAAGGCAGATCCTCAAGGTTTTGCCGAAATCTATGGTATGAGCGTTATACTGCTCCGATTCGTTGCCCTGTACTCTGTATTTGATACCATGAATATGATATTTGCCTCTGCAATAAAAGGGGCCGGAGATACAAGATTTGTCATGTATGCAATAATGATTCTGACTGCGTTCGTGTTGATTATTCCGACCTATCTGGCCATCGTGATCCTCGGATACGGCCTTATGGTTTCCTGGACCTTTGCGTCGGCCTATGTGATTATCCTTGGCTTCACGTTCTACTTCCGCTTCCTAGGCGGCAAATGGAAAACCATGCGAGTAATAGAAGAACCTGCATTAGACCTAGAAAGCAAAGATCCCGATCCTCCGGACAAAAGCCCTGAACGGTCTCATCCACGGTCCGGCTGATAGAAATCCAACTGAATGGTTATATAGGACCTTTTAGAGAATTGACCGGCCCTTTTCCCCCACCGTTCTTCAATCCTTACCTTATTGATGACTCATATAAACCGGGGCATCACTTAAAAGGCGCTTCCCTCCCCTCCCACATATCTCGAAACAGCCCCCTGAGCTCTTCTTCTTTGCACGCGCACGGGGTCGTATACATATTGGGATCAGAAATGCCAAGCCTGACCAAGGCCTCAATCCCTTCATTCATCTCTTTCTCGGTTATGCCGACCTCCTTCAGGCACAAGGGCTCCCCTATTCTTCTTTGCAGCTCTCTTATTTTCTCTATAAACCTGTGTATCCTTTCACGGGCTGACTCAGCGTCAACGCCGATAAACCTGGCAGCGGTGCTAAGCCTCTCCACTGGGTCAGGAGCGCCATGAAC
>DATKYC010000238.1:0-4871 GCA_035528695.1 Acidobacteriota bacterium
GATTCTAAATCACCAGGATGTTTATCGGCAGTACCTTAAGGAGCATAGTACCCTCACGCCCATAATAGCCACATTCAGGAAATATCAATCAGTTCAAAACGAAATTGAGGGCAATCGATCTTTGTTGGATGATCCTGATCCGGAAATGAGGAAGCTAGCAAAAGAAGAGATTGAAGCCCTGCGCTTGGATCTAATGAACCTTGAAAAAGGGCTCAAAGCGCTTCTTCTCCCCAAAGACCCAAACGACGAAAAAAACACCTTGCTGGAGATAAGAGCAGGAACAGGGGGTGAAGAAGCAGCGCTTTTTGTAGCTGACCTCTTCAGGATGTATACACGTTATGCAGAGCTGAAGGGATGGAGGACCGAAATCCTCAGCCAAAACGTAACCGGCCTCGGAGGGCTCAAAGAGATTATCATTCTGGTGGAAGGTAAAATGGTCTACAGCAGGGTCAAATATGAGAGTGGCGTCCACCGCGTGCAGAGGGTGCCCGAGACCGAGGCTCAGGGCCGAATCCATACCTCTGCAGTCACCGTAGCCGTATTGGCGGAGGCGGAAGAGATTGATGTCGAAATCGATCCCGAGGATCTGAGAATTGATGTGTACAGATCATCCGGCCATGGTGGCCAGCACGTGAATACAACCGACTCCGCGGTACGTATTACCCACCTTCCTTCAGGCCTTGTGGTCACCTGCCAGGATGAAAAGTCTCAGCACAAAAACAAGGCCAAGGCCATGAAGGTATTGCGCTCTCGGCTGCTTGACATGCAACAGACGGCTCAGAACTCAAAGATCTCCGAGGAACGAAGGAACATGGTAGGGTCGGGGGACAGAAGCGAAAGGATCAGGACATATAACTTCCCCCAGGCAAGGGTCACGGACCACAGGATCGGACTTACCCTCTACCAGCTTGATAATATCCTCCAGGGAGAACTGGACCTCCTGATAGACCCTCTTAATACCCATTTCCAGACCGAATCACTAAAGAAAAACGCCGGCAACTAAACACTGGATAGTTGGATAATGGGGCCCAAGTCCTGGACCATAAAAGACCTTTTGAAGGTCACCACCGATTACTTGAACAAGAACCAGATAGAGAGCCCGCGGCTTGCCGCTGAAATACTATTGGCTTATCAACTCAATGTGGACCGTGTGGGTCTCTATCTCAGTTTCGAGAAGCCCCTGACCGATGAAGAGATTTCAGGCTACCGCTCCCTTATCAGACGTCGACTCAAACGGGAGCCCTTGCACTACATGACTGGCGTCAGGGAATTCTGGTCCCTGGACTTCACAGTAAACCCCCATACCCTCATCCCCAGGCCTGAAACCGAACTCCTTGTAGAGCAGGCTCTCTCCCAGCTTAAGGCAATCCCCCGGCACGAGAACTATTCGCCCAAGATCCTGGATCTCGGAACTGGCTGTGGCGCCATTGTCATATCATTAGCCAAAGAGGTCCAGGAGGCTCAACTCTGGGCCACCGATATATCCCCTGGCGCCCTTGAACTCGCCCGTCTAAATGCGGAAAAACATGGGGTCTCGGACAGGATCGAATTCCTGCAAGGAGACCTGTGGCAGCCCCTCGTGAATCGAGGCATTACCTTCGATATTATCTTATCGAATCCTCCTTACATTGCTTCCGAAGACTATAATGATCTTCCGCCTGAAGTCCGCAATTACGAGCCCAGGTTGGCACTTGACGGCAAGGAAGGAGGAATGTACTACATTGAAAATATTATATCTGGGGGGCTCGATTATCTGAATATCGGCGGCTGGATAATGCTGGAGATGGCGCCCGACCAAACAGCAAGAGCCCTTGGACTGATCGAGAAGACTACGGGATATGGCCAAATAGATCGAATCAAGGATTACAGTAATCGCTACAGGGTAGTTAAAGCCCGGAAGATTAAAGGCTGGGATCCAGCGAACGGTTGACTAACAGCTGGTAAAATTCCGGGCGTCTGTCCTCAAAAGTATCGTTCTGGGCCGTAACCTTTTTCTTCCTCGCCTCCACTGGATCTATATCAGTGACGAAAAGACCTGTCTCGTTTTCTTGTAACATGGTCAGAACCCTGCCGCGGTGATCCAGGATCTGGCTTCTCCCCGTAAAGGTCAAGGGAGCCTTGCCACATCTTGACTCTGTCCCAATACGGTTGGCAGTAATTGAAAATACCCCATTTTCTAATGACCGCGTCACCATAGCGGTCTGGCAATGCGGAAGGACAAGGTTAGATGGGTGACATATTATATCAGCACCGAGGAGCGCCAACAGCCGTGCTGATTCAGGAAACCACCAGTCAAAACATATCATGACACCTATTCTTGCGGGACCAACATCAAAGGCCCTGAATCCGGTATCGCCCGGCTCAAAGAAGTATTTTTCTTCCGCAAAGAGATGTGTTTTCCGGTACCTCCCCACAAAGCCCGAAGGCCCAACAACTGCAGCTGAATTATAGAGGTGATCCCCATCCCTCTCTGCCAAACCGAAAACAAGAAACATCCCCTGCTCCTGCGCGAGCGCCATCATAGTCTGGCAGGTCTTTCCTGACGGGATCTCCTCAGCCAATGCGTCAACCTCCTCCTTTGAGACGAACTGGTAGCCGGTGTTAAAAAGTTCCGGAAGTACAATGAGATCAGCACGAACCATAGACAGTTCTTGGACAGCACGGTCAACGTTCGTATCCACCTCCCCAAACTCAGGGTGACTCTGATAGACTCCTACTCGCATATCTGCCCTTTCTAATAGTTCAGTCTCTTGTCCCAGAGCATAACCGCTATTCTTAGGAAAATACACCTTGGACCCACATAGCTTTTTTAGCCCCGAACCACAACAATAGGAGCTTTCCGGGTCACATGTCAAACGAGTTATTGGGTACTCTCCCCCAATTCCGGCCCCAACAGGTATCCAAAGAGTGCGGCAGTCTTACCTCGAGCGCGATCCAGCAGGGAAATTTCGTGATTGACGGCCGTCCTTCATTCCTTATACTTTCTTCAGAATTTGACGGCTTCGTAAAAAGCTGGTTTATGCCGCAAGCGGCATCCTATCGGAAACGAACTTGATTAATACCATGAGCACCGGCAAAATAGTCCACGACGTATCAGGCAACAGACGCCGTTTGGACATTGATGCTTCGTGCTCGTTAAAAAGCTTGGCGTGGAAGGATACGGCCCTATGATTGGTGACCTTGATCCCGTTTGGAAGTTTGTAAGTTACCGTAACCTTCCCGCCTGATGCGTCCTCACATTCCACTGAAGGAGGATGCAATGGGCAACATTAAGAAACGAAAAGGCAAAAACAAAAAACATCGAAAAGTGGACACTTCCCATTTAGCACAACTCAATATCAATGCCGCCGGAATAGATATCGGCGCACAGCTTCATTATGTGGCCGTGCCTAACGGGCGAGATCCCGAAGGTCAAGACGTCCGACACTTTTCTACCTTTACTGCTGATCTTCACAAGTTGGCCGATTGGCTAAGAGAATGCAAAATCGACACTGTCGCCATGGAGTCGACCGGCGTATACTGGATTCCCGTGTTTGAAATCCTCGACTCGCAAGGATTTGATGTTCGTTTGGTCAATCCACGCAATATCAAAAATGCTCCTGGACGAAAAACCGATGTGCTTGACTGCCAATGGATTCAGCAACTCCACACCTATGGATTGCTGCAGAGCGCTTTTCGTCCAGAGAATCAAATATGCGAGCTTCGAGCGTATCTGCGTCAGCGAGGGATGCTTGTATCCTATGCTTCTCATCATATCCAGCATATGCAAAAAGCTCTCGAACAGATGAATATCAAGCTTAGTCAAGTCATCAGCGATATTACGGGTGTTACCGGAATGAAAATCATTCGGGCGATTATCTCCGGTGAACGCAACCCTGTAAAGCTCGCCAGTATGCGAAATGAGCGCTGCAATAACAGCGAAACAATCATTGCTAAAGCCTTAGAAGGCAACTGGCGATCTGAACATATCTTTGCTTTAAAGCAAGCTGTAGAACTTTACGATTTCTACAAAAAGCAAATTATTGAATGTGAATCCCACATCCAACGGCATCTTGAAAGCTTTGATGACCGCAGCAATGGAACCCCCTTAGAAAAACCTCCTCGCAACTCTCACGGATCGTCCAATAAATTCAATTTTGACGCTCGACGCTATTTGCATCGGATTACCGGAGTCGATGTTACCCGGATAGAAGGCATTGAGGCTCCCAGTGCATTAAATATAATCGGCGAAATTGGCATCGACATGACCCCCTGGCCCACTGAAAAGCATTTTACTTCGTGGCTGGGACTCTGCCCTGGAAGCAAAATATCCGGAGGCAAGGTTTTAAGCAGCAAAACAAAACCTTCCGCCAACCGTGCCGCTCATGCCTTCCGCCTTGCCGCGTATAGCCTCCAGCGAAGCAAAAGTGCTATCGGTGCATTTTTGCGAAGAAAAAAGGCTCAAATAGGAGCGCCAAAAGCTATTACAGCCACAGCTCACAAAATAGCTCGTATTTTTTACAACATGCTCAAATATGGCACCGAATATGTTGATCTCGGCCAGGAATATTATGAGCAACGCTATCAAGATCGAGTGGTTGCAAACTTAAAACGTAAAGCAAAACAATTTGGCTTCGAGCTTGTAAATATCAAAGAACATAAGCTACTTACGGAACTCCCTGCGAATTGAGTTCGTTGGAAGTCCAACTGCTGCGTTACGCTTCATCCTCAAGTTTGTCCGCGCTGCGCTTGGACTCCCCACCCTGCGGGCGGGTCCCCGGTTTCGCAAGCCTTGCATTTGGAGCTTTTTACTGTGCCGTCCCATTTATGACTTCCAACGAACTCAATTCGCAGGGAGTTCCGTAAGTAGCTTATGTTCTTTGATATTTACA
>DATKYC010000239.1:0-4354 GCA_035528695.1 Acidobacteriota bacterium
CTTGAAATTCGTTATAGGACAGCCCCAAAGGAGAGGCTCCGTTGCAACTGACGCCTTCTCTGCCTGCTCGGAGCCTTTATTCAAAGCCACGGGGGCGTTCGACAAGCTGTGGAAGAGTTTGTCTTGCGGTCTTTAAAAAGAGACCCCACGGCCCTGCCAGATGAAAGCAATAATTAGAATTGCTGATAAATCACCATTTCCATTGATATACCAACTAATTTATCATATCCTGGATGTATCTAAAAGCAATCTTTCGGAAAGAAAAGCCCTGAGCCTGCATTTGGACTCAGGCATATATGATACGGACCATCAGGATTGGAGGACTCGCTAATGCCGGTTAAGAGTTACGGACCGCGTAAGCCAGCAGGTGGTAAGATCGATAAAGACGAAGTTAAACGCGTTGTCGCTGAGGCCCGTCAGGCTCAGGCCGAGCATGAACAGGGCTATCGGGAGCAGTCCCTGAAAATCCATCCCTGGATATGTGCCCGTTGTGGTCGAGAGTTCACCAACAAAAACTTGCACCTTTTGACTGTGCACCACAAGGACCACAACCATGATAACAACCCACTCGACGGCAGCAACTGGGAAAATCTGTGTATCTATTGTCATGAAAATGAGCACCGTCGCTACCTTGATCATCTTGAGGGTGGTGGGGTAGAAGTCGGTAGTGAGCAGAGAGAGGTGCTCAGCCATAATCCCTTTGCAGGGCTCAAAGGCTTACTGAAGGAAAATAAAAGCTAAACGATTGGGGAGGATTCATGAATTACGAAACCATTGAATACGAGTCTAAAGACGAGGGCATCGGTATATTGTCCCTCAATCGCCCACGCAGATACAATTCAGTAAGCCACCAGATGATGGAGGAACTGGAGGCCTTCTGGAAAGAGCGATTGTATGACCTGGATACGCATGTCATTATCTTGAAGGGGAATGGGGAGAAGGGCTTCTGTGCAGGGCTGGACATGAAAGAGAATGTAAAAATGGCCCCGGATATGAATACGGACCAGTTTTACAGGTTTCAGGCCCGACTTGCCAGGCTTAGTCTGGCCATGAGGCAGGCACCGCAGCCCATTATTTGCGCGGTGCATGGAGCAGCAGCAGGTCTCGGGTTCAGTTTTGCCCTTGCATCTGATGTTAGGGTGATCACCCTGGATGCCCGCTTCTCTGCCGCCTACATCAATATCGGGCTTGGTGGTGCTGACATGGCGTGCAGTTATTTTCTGCCGCGTCTTATGGGGGCGGGCAGGGCCTATGAGTTTATGCTCACCGGGAATTTTATGTCGGCAGTGGAGGCCATGGCACTGGGTCTTGTGAGCAGAATAGTGGAACGTGATAAACTCATGGAAACAGCCCTGGATTTGGCCTCAGCAATGAATACCAAGAATCCCATGGGCCTTAGGCTGACCAAAGAGGCTATTAACATGAATCTGGATGCAGGAGGACTGGAGCAGGCCCTTAATATGGAAGACCGGAACCAGGTCTTACTTGTTGCCCGGGCCATGCTTGGGAAAGGTGAGAAGACGAGCAGGTATTTTTAGTGCCTTTTTAATACCAGTCTTCCTTTGTCAAAGGCCTCCATGTTTTCAGCCAGCTTAGCTGGAGGAAGCAACTCTTCAATCGTAGCCTCAAACGCCAGACGATCTATGGGTATTACCTCAATGCTGGATAGGGCTCCCAGCATTACCATGTTGGAAAAGATGGGATCACCCATCTCCAATGCGATTTCAGTGGCGTTGAGTGTCCAGACCCGACGGCTCAGTTCCTGTATTTTGTTCACTACTTTGGACACCTCCGGGTAGGTCACATCGCCTGAGATTACATCCAGGGGATGGATGGGCCGAGTGTTGAGAAGAGTCATTACTTCGGGATTGCCATAGTGGCCCAGTATCCTGAGTGCTTCAACCGGTTCCAGAGCCACCAGCAGGTGACATTGCCCTTCAGAGACCAGGGGGGAAAACTGGTCCCTGGCCGATATACGGAGGTGGCTCATCACCGCACCCCCTCGCTGGGAAGCGCCGTATGTCTCTCCGATAGTGATAACGTATCCCTGTGAGACGAGTATGTGCCCAATTATCTGAGAGGCAAGTACGTTTCCCTGGCCGCCGACGCCACCGATAATAACGTTGAAAGGGTCTTTTTCAAAGGACATCTAAGCGGCCTCCTTCCGGATCGCAGACGTAGGGCAAATCTCAGCACAGACTCCGCATCCGGTGCAGATAGCCTCGTCAATACGGGCCTTTCCTGTATCCTTATCCCACACTAACCCCGGGCACTTGAAAACGCGAGTGCACAAGCGGTTGCAGCCGCAATTCCCACCCAGGCAGAGCTCCGGGTCGATATATATGTGATAAAGCCTTTGTTGGTGCCGGCTGCGAACTAAGGCGCACATCTGTCTCAGGATCAGGACCTTCACGCCCTCCTCATCCTGAAGGAGTCTCAGGATGGTCTCAGTTGTTGCCTTCATGTCAAATGGGTCGGCCACTTCCACACTCGCTCCCAGTGCCTCGCAGATAGCTCTAAGATCCAGGACCGGAGCCTTATCCCCTGTGGCTGTTCGGCCTGTCCCGGGGTGGGGCTGAAAGCCGGTCATGGCTGTCGCGCTGTTGTCCAGAAGCAGGAGCAGGAAATTTGACCCGTTGTAACGGGCATTGGCCAGGGCCGGCATAACAGCGTGATAAAAGGTCGAGTCGCCACACACGGCAATCAGGGGCTGCTCCAGTCCAAAAGCCTCAAGCTGGCCGAATCCGCAGGCCAGCCCGGTCCCGGAACCCATGGCGTGCAGGGTCTTCATCTGCCCGAATCCGGTAGGGCCCATGCCGAGGGAATAGCAACCGATATCGCCGAGCACGAAGCCGTCACGGCCATCTAATGCCAGGGCGTTTTTGACTGCCCAGTATGTTGCCCGATGCGGGCAGCCCGCGCAGAAGCCAAGCTTTCTTTCCGGAACAAGGTCGGAGGCAGCCTCTCTGGCCTTAAGAGAGTACCCGGGCGGCCGTGGCTCGTATGCAACTTCAAGGAGGTCCTGAATAGTGTTGGTAACGATGTCAGGGTTGAGCTCGCCCACATCGGGAACAGTCTGTGTCGCCTTGCCTAGAAAATTCTTGAGGCCAAGAGCGTGACAATTCTGGGCGAAAAGCTCTTTTACATTGCCTTCCAGGAAGGGGTTTACCTCCTCTATGAACAGTACCCGATCGGCTTTTTTAAGGTGATCGAGTACAAGTTGCTCGGGCAGGGGCCACGTGGTTCCCAGTTTGAGGATGCCAACCCTCTCATTCACGTCCAGATTAACCACTGCGTCCAGACAGTACATCCACCCGCTGCCACAGGTGATTATCAGAAGCTCGGGTTCCTGTGGACCGCGGTACAAATTAAAAGGGGATTGCTCGAACAGTTGGCCCGCACGCCTGAGCTTTTCGCGGAGGGCCTTGTGATTGGTCAATACCGGTAAGGTTATGCGGGGACGGGAAGTGTCAAAATATGGCTTGTGAGCCTGCCGGGGCAGTTCATCGAGTCGTACGTTACCCCGGGCGTGAGAGACTCGGGTGACGCTGCGGACCAGAACAGGGAGGTGCAAATCTTCAGAGAGATCGAATGCCCATTTGGTCATCTCCTTGGTTTCCTGGAAGGTGGCGGGCTCAAGGAGGGGCAGGTCTCCCAGTCTGGCAAAGCCCCGGGAATCTTCCTCATTACTTGATGAGAGGGCTCCAGGATCGTCCGCGACCACAACGACCAACCCTCCCTCACACCCGGTCAAGTTGACGTTGAGCAGAAAGTCCGAGGCCACGTTGAGACCGTTTTGTTTCATACTGCAAAGGCCCCTGAGCCCCGCAAAAGAAGCGGCCGTTGCCACCTCCAGGGCTACTTTCTCATTAACCGACCACTCAACATGAATCCCCGCTTCGTTGGCTACCCTGGAAAGGGAGCCGATTATTTCGGACGAAGGATTTCCAGGGTAAGCCGCGCACACCTTGACACCAGCCTCTAAAGCCCCACGGGCAATAGCCTCATTTCCCATAAGAAGCACGATTTTTCCGGGTGCGTCCTGGGCAATTGTGCTCATATTCTAATCTCCTGGGAATGCTTGTTCTAAACGCTTGCTATTGATTTCTAAAAGGTGCGATGTTTTGAACATTTAACATTAAAATTATCATATAGGCATAATTAAATGTAAAGGTAAAAGGAAGAAAGTAAGCAGGTAGTTCTCAAAGAGCATTCAAAAATCACCTTCATAGTCACGGGCCGATGTAAAAAACATACTTGATACAAACAGTTCCTGAAAACGGGTTGTGGCAGCAAGTTCTTGATATTGTGTCTTCTTGGCAATTCGTTCCGCTTCTTTCCTTTTGTTCTTGTC
>DATKYC010000240.1:0-9820 GCA_035528695.1 Acidobacteriota bacterium
ACACTGCTGGGCCAAAGGACTCCACCGAGACGGTCACTGTATGGGATGACATAACCGGCGAGTATGCTGAGGTGACGTATACCGTGAAATAAGAATACACGCAGGGAGGGTCATATTTTAAGAATATCCTTGATCTCGCCCAGGCTTTCAACGTGGATATCCGCGTTTAGCGCCTTATTCTTGTAAGCAATCAAGGATACCTTTGCTGCCTGACAGACCTCGTAGTCAACCTCGGAATCACCCACATAGACGCACTTATCAGGCTCAATCCCGAAAAAGTCGAGAATCTTAAAAATGGCTTCGGGGTGGGGCTTGGGGTTTTTTACGTCCAGAGATGACACAACGATGTCAAAAAACTCTGTAAGACCGAAACGTTCGAGCACATCCCCGATGGTATTGCTCCTGTTGGTAGCGACCGCCAGTCCAAAATGAGGCCGGAGCGCCTGTAACAACTCTTTTAGTCCTGGCTCTATAATCATATCTTTGATGAATGGGGAATAATCCATGCGCAACCGGTACTCCTGGGCTTCCTCCACATAGGGCGTTCCCCGGAAGATATAGCTGACAGACTCATCGGCCGTGTGCATATGGATAAATGCCACTTTGTCTTGTGTCATAGGTGGGAGGCCGAAATGCACAAGCAGGTGGTTGTAGTAATGGATATTGGCCTGGCGGGAATCAAACATGACCCCGTCACAGTCAAAAATAACACATGATATTTTTTCTGCTAATTTCATCATAGTATATGGCAGCGCATTAGGCGATTTTATTCCAATCTAGAAGAGCAGGGGATTTATGTCAATGGGGAGGTTAGGGCCGTGGATAATAAGTTCCTATTTTTGAAGACAAACCTCAGCGGCGTGTACTATAAGGAGTAAGGAAAGGGGATAACAATGGAGATTGAAACTGATTATTTAATCATGGGTAGCGGACTCGCAGGCATAAGTTTCGCCTTGAATGTTGCCAGCTCTGGCACTGTAGCTATCGTGACCAAAAAAGAAAAGATGGAGGGGTCGACCAACTATGCGCAGGGGGGAATCGCCTCAGTGTTTGCCCCTGATGACAGGTTTGAATTCCATATAAAAGATACCCTTGAAGCTGGAGATGGGCTCTGCCACGAGGATGTGGTGAGGATGGTCGTGGAGGATGGCCCGGCAAGAATTCAGGAGCTGATATCCATGGGTGTCCATTTTTCCCGGCAGGCTGAAGATAAAGATCTTCTTGATCTGGGAAGAGAGGGGGGGCATTCGAAGCGTCGCATCGTTCACACTAAAGACCTCACTGGCCGAGAGGTGGAACGTATCCTCCTTGAGCGAGCTGAAGAAAATGACAATATTCGGATCTATGAAAATCACATGGCCATTGATCTGATCACCAAAACTAAAATGATCAAACGCGGGATCGTCGCGAGTGAAACCAGAGAGACCTGCTGGGGTGCTTATGTCCTTAATGAAGAGCAAAACCGCGTTGACACCTTCCTTGCCAGGGTTACGGTCTTGGCAACAGGTGGTGCTGGAAAGGTGTACCGGTTCACAAGCAATCCTGACATCGCCACTGGAGACGGTGTTGCGATCGGGTATCGAGCGGGTGTGAAGGTCGCCAATATGGAATTTGTACAGTTTCACCCCACCTGTCTTTACCATTCGTTGGCCAAGAATTTTCTGATTTCTGAGGCGGTGCGCGGGGAAGGAGGAATTCTAATAGACAAAATGGGGGACCGTATCATGGAAAAATACCATCCCCAGCGGGACTTGGCACTGAGAGACATAGTGGCCAGGTCGATTGACATGGAACTAAAAAAGAGTGGTGATGATTCTGTTTATCTAGACATCAGCCACCGGCCGGCAGAATTCATCAAAGAGCGATTTCCCAATATTTACGAGACCTGTCTAAAGCTTCAGATAGACGTCACTAAAGAACCGATACCGGTGGTCCCGGCTGCCCACTATATGTGTGGGGGGCTTTTGACAGACAATGACGGTCTGACTAACCTGGACAATCTGTACGCCATTGGCGAAGTGGCTTGCACAGGGATTCACGGAGCAAATCGCTTGGCCAGCAACTCACTTCTCGAAGCCCTTGTGTTTGCGAGGCGTGCAGCTAAGAGGTCATTAAAAGATCTGGAGGATAATAGATGTAAATCTCTTCCCAGTGCCCCCCAGTGGGATCCAGGCAGCGCTACAGACAGTGAGGAACTAGTGGTAGTCTCGCAAAACTGGGATGAGATTAGAAGCTTTATGTGGAATTATGTTGGTATTGTGAGGACAAACAAACGCCTAGCAAGGGCGAAGAAGAGGGTGGAGCTTATCCAGGGAGAGATTAAAGAATACTACTGGAATTTTATCGTCACAAGGGATTTACTTGAGCTCCGCAATATTGCCCAAGTGGCCGAGCTCATTATCACCTGTTCAATGCTTAGAAAAGAGAGCCGGGGGCTCCACTACAATTTGGATTATCCGTATCAGGATAATGAGCACTGGAGGCGGGATACTGTGGTTTGGATATGAGGAGTTGAAGGCCTAAGGCTGACAGTAGTACCGATATGTTTCCTCAGCCCGCGGCCTAGCGGCTGAGGGAATAAGCCTTCTTAGAAGTGCCTTTCTCGCAGGAACCCAACGAGTTGTAGAAAAGTCTTTATCCCTGCAAAGACAAGCCCACAGCCAATAATGATGAGGGCAAGATACAAGAAGCCCAGGAAAATGAAGTGATCAGCGTTCCACTGCCACTCAAAACAAAACGGAAGCATGTACCCCTCCTCTAATTATCTATTCAGTGACAGGATTTAACTCCCTTTCCTTGGGAAATATAGGTAAGTACCTGTAAGACAAGGAAAACAAGAGAAATCCGTATCCCACCACAGACATGGCGATGCCCCATTCCTGCCATGTGGGTAAGTAGCTCACAAACTTATCGAAAGGCATCACAGGTACGGCGAGCGTAACGAGCGTAAATACAAAACGGTTCAACACTATTCCCGTACAGTTCATCAAACATCCGGTGATGAGCCATCCCTCATGTTGTCGGGCCTTGGGAATCATAAGGATTGTAGCAGGGATCATTCCGAAGACAACTATTTCTGCCACCACAAGCCACACGCCGTATGGGCCTTCCCGATAAAAGTCCATAAAGGTGAGTCCGGCTCTGGGAACGACACCATAGAGCCAGCTCAAGGTATCCGCTATCTTCAAAATGACATACCCTGCCAGCAGCCAACCTGAGATCTTGGCGAGCGTCTGGAATGCCTTTGCAGGGACGAGATTTTTCCGAGTAATCTTTTCAGCGAGTTTGGTACAAAGAATGGTAAAGGAGGGACCTGCGGCAATGGAGGATAACACAAAAAGGAAAAAGGTCCATGGCCAGATGTAAAACCCGTCTCTGAATGCAAAGGGCCTCGCGTACATGACTCCGTACATACCCCCTAACGACCCTTGGTGGAAAAAGGATAGAAATGCGCCGGTCCCGGCAAAAACAGCCATTATGCCATGGAGATTGTGACCGAACAGGCGGAGTTCCCTGATCTCCTCCAGTTTTCTGTTTTCAAGTATGAGAGGCAGGTACTCAATGGCTAATACGCCCAAATAACAGGTGATGCAAAAGGAAACCTCTGCCAGCATGGAGTGGACATTCACATGCCAAAAGATGAACCATCCACGTATAGGCTGGCCAATGTCGATACCTAGCATGGCGATTGCACCGGAGTAACAGATGAAGCCTATGATCACCGCAGCATTGATAATGTCTTTGAGCTCTTTCTTCCCAATGAGGTAGGTCAGAAAACCAGTAAAAAATGCACCCGCGCCAAGGGCAATGACTGCCAGGTCAAAAACAATCCATAGGGCAAACGCAAAATAATCGTTCATGTTTGTCTGGTTCAACCCTTTCCAGAGGCAAAGAAAGGCGGAAAAAAGCCCCCAGGCCAAAAGGCCCAGCCATGGTAAGGTCCAAAGAAAAAATACCTTTGGGGAACACCTCTTAACTCCTTCCGGAAGCAATGATGAATCCATTCGCTCATCCTCCTGTAGAGGGCTCAGTTACCGGTTCATATATCAACCGAGTTTAGTCTTATTTGAAGGCCCGTATTCACCAGGCAGGTAGTTATCCGCCATCTTTCGCACCCAGTCCTTAGTGGACAGATAGTAGACTTTGGGTTCTGTGCCAAGTCGTTCCAAGAGCCTAAATGCGTATGGGCTCTTACTCAGCTTTGAGACTTTGTGTTTTGGGTTGTTGAGGTCCCCAAAGGTGATCGCCTGGGCAGGACAGGCCTCGGCACAGGCGGTAACGTATTCGTCTTCTCCAAGCTCTCTTCGGTTGTCAGCGTATGCCTTCCTTTTTGCTCTCATAAGCCTATGATGACAAAAGGTACATTTTTCAACTACACCCCGCATACGCGGTGACACTTCAGGTGATAGGTAACGTTCTAGTCCCTTGCCCTTTGGAAAGTAGGCGTCCCACCAATTAAAGACCCTCGCATGGTAAGGACACGCCGCCATACAGTATCGGCAGCCGATGCAGCGGGTATATATCTGACTGACGATGCCGGTTTGATAATCCGTCTGTGTAGCTGTTGCGGGGCAGACAGAGACACATGGTGTGTGATGATCGCAGTGCATGCATGGTCTCGGGAAGTAGCTGACTTGGGCATGGGGGAACTCTTTACCGTTGGTAACCTTGTAAAGACGCATCCAGGTGATACTTCGCTGTTTGTCTGACTCATCGGGCCGCACAGCCAAGTTGTTTTCGGTTGCGCAGGCGATCATACAACTCGCGCACCCAGTGCACTTGTCCAGATCAATGACCATCCCGTACCTCTTACCCTGAGCATGTTTCTTTTCCATGAGTTCCCTCTTCTTCAAACCTTTTTCAGCTGAACCGGAGTATTCCACCAGATAGAATGACCGCTCAAAGGGTCCTTCCCCGAATATATGATGTCATTAGGATTGACCCCTTTTCCCTGTAAGAACTCGTCATATGCAGTATGTCCAAGGCCTAAAGGGAGATAAACGACCCCAGGCATAGCTCCTTCAAAGAGGTTCACGCGCACACGAAGTTCTCCTGCAGGAGATTTGATTAGTATGCGATCACCTTCACGCAGCCCATACTCGGCAGCTGTCTTTGGATTGATCTCAGCGAATGATTCTTCTTTGCTGAGCTGGTCGTCAAAAAGCGTTTTGTTGAGGTGCGGCGGGTTGGGTAACCAACTGCTCGAGAGATTGATCATTTCATAAGGAACCATCAGGAGAGGATAGGTTGCCCTGTCCACCTCAGATTCCACGGCCTCGTAGTGAGGCATGAAAATCTCATCGCCCTTCGCGACTATTCCCATAGCCTTTGTCGCTATTTCTTCAGAGGTTTTTTGTGCGTAGCTTGACACAGCTTGCTCGATGTACGTGCTGAAAAATTCGAATTTGCCAGTAGATGTCTTAAAGAGTGTTCCCCAATTCTTGTAAGTGTGTGATGGCCGATACCACAGACCTCCAGCCTCTATTTTTTTCCACATCTCCTCGAAAGTGGCATAGTCGGGCTTCACCTTGCCTCCCTGCGCCATACGCTTCCATACCGGCACAGTCCCATCGTATTCAATCAGGCCCGCGCCGGAATCGAATAACCCCCTAGCCCTTGACGCAAGGATGTCCTCATAGGTTTCCCAAGGGAAAGCGGCCTCAACAAGTTTACCCATTCGCTTTGCCAGTTGGATGATGACATCTCCACTATTCCTAGTATCATAAAGCGGCTTTACAACCGGCCGCGAAAGTCCATACAGGGGATACTGGAGGCCTGGGGGCCAGACAATATCATCCGCCTTTTCAAAACAGGTATGATCCGGGAGAATCAGATCCGCCATGAGGGAAGTTTCATCATAGAAAGGTGAAAAGCTTACAATAAAGGGGATCTTCTTCAACGCCTTCTTAAAACGGCCACCGTCAGGAAGAGTGAAAGCCGGGTTTGCTGAAAAAATAAGGAGGGTGTCCACTGGCGATTCAGCGCTGTCGATGATGATGTCAGCAAAGTTGTTAATCATGCTTTGGGTGTAAGGATACCTTTCGGTGCCAGCCAGGTCGAGGCGGGGCTTTTTGATGCCCTCCTGGGCAATGGCGTCTGCTGGTAGCTCACCCAGAGGAGCCAAGGGAAGCGGATCATGAATAAGAAGCCCACCGGGATTATTGAGGTTTCCCACGAGCGCGTTAAGCGAATGTATAGCCATGAATTCGTAAAGGTCTCCGTTCAAATCGCCCTTACCTTTACCGCAAATGGCAATGGGTGCTCTTGCCCTGGCAAAATCTCTAGCCAGCGACACGATGTCTTTCGGGTTCAACCCTGTTATAGCGGCTACTCGAGACGGGGAATACTTTTCCTGTAAAAGGGTCTTGAATCCTATATGGTTATTCCCGTCGGCAGAACGCCAATCATCGAAACCAAAGGAGTAATTGTTTATAAATTCACTGTTGTACAACCGCTCATCTATGATCACGGAAGCCAGTCCTAATGCAAGTGCAGCTTCTGTCCCTGGCCTTGGCGCTACCCATTGGTCTGCTTTGGACGCAGTGTTTGAGGCCCTTGATTCAATCTGGACAACGGTAGCTTTTCTCTTGGAGGGGCTCTCGTGCCATAGGCTCCAGGCATTTAGCACTCTCCCGGGGGCTCCCCACCCTTCTAGAAGGCCGCTGCCGAAGCTCAGGATATAATCGGCGTTTTCAAGGTCATATGCTGTTGGACCCCAGGTCCCCTGCATGAGGAAGCTTGCCATGCTGTAAGTGTCTTCGGCAGATGGGATTCGCTCATAATTGTTGCTTCCCACAGACTTTAGTAGCCGTTCAATGGTGATGGCCATGGTTGACCTGGCCGGGTTTCCGTCTACGGCAGCGAGTGCTTCGGGCCTTCCCGCGGTCCGCAACGTAGAGATCCGTGAGGCCAGGAGATCGAGGGCCTCCTCCCAGGTGATGTCAACGAACTTTCCAGACCCCCTTGGCCCGCCGCGCTTCATTGGGCGGGTGAAACGTATGTCTTCGTTGTAAAGCAACTGGAGACCCCCCATCCCTATCGGGCAAATACCCCCAGGGTTCACCGGGTAATCGGTACGGCCTTCAATTTTTACAGCCCTCGCATCAACTTTTCGCACTTCAATACCGCAGCCACCCGGGCAGAGAGTGCAGACTGACTTGACATGCATAAACTCACCTACAGGGGGTACAGGCACCCAGGACCAGTTTTGGGTCCATATGGCTATGTCATCGGTGAGCTTCCAGGGAAGCGGGGTTATATTGATACCCGCCACGCCGCCGACGAGAAATTTGACGAAATTCCTTCTGTTCAATTCCATGGTCACCTTCCTCTACTTATGGCAGGTAAAACAGGCGTTGTTGTCTTGCTGCCCTATCTTGGTGTGACATTCGGCACAGTCATCCATTTTCATCCGGTCCCAGGTATTGCTCTTATATCCTGAGATACGCTTTCCCCATATATTGATGCTGTAACTGGTTAGACGATTGGCTCGATAGGTGGGAAGCTTTGTGGTCTTGGCATGATCTCCATGACAGGTACGGCAGTCAAGCTTGCCCATTGTTACATGCGCAATATGAGAGAAGTATACGCAGTCGGGCTGTCTATAGTAAGAAAGCCAAGGTATCTCCTTTTGTCCAGCCACATATTTGGTCAGGAACTCCTTCTCTTCCCCTGTTTTTCCCAGAGGTGATTCGGGGTCCTCGTGGCATTCCGTGCATTTGGCCAGCCCCGGGATGCCTACAAAGGTGCCGTCCTGGCGAAACCCATGGCAAAACAGGCACTTTTCGGTTTCCGAGTCCCCCTCGATTCCGTCGACCTTCTCGGGGTTTAGATGAAGGGCGTGATTAAAATTCATGGGTTGTGGCTGTTTGGAGTAAAGCACCATGGGATAAATGATCCATCCAACGAGCAGGGCCAGAACTAAACCCGCAAGGAAAAAGATCCACCCACCCCTCGAAGACTTTTCGGAGGAATTTGCTGGATTTCTCATATGAACAAGCCTCTTAAGTAGTGAGATTACTGTTAACGTGAGCAAATGGCAGGTAAAGTAGCTAGTTACTCGTTCGAGCCAGACCTTGTCAAGCAAAAAGCTTACAGCGTGTTACCTTCTGGGAAAATCCGGAAAGGGTGTAGCAGCTATGCAGCCAAGAGATGAGGGGAGAGAAAGAAATGCCCAAACCCTCCCCGCTTGGGAGGGTCTGGGGTTGGGGCTGGAAATGGATCAAAACAGAGTTTATCAGAACTTCCTCATTCTCTTGCGGCGCCTCTTTGCTGCCTTGGCCTGTTTTTTCTTCTTCTGCACGCTAGGCTTATCATAAAAACGCCTTTCCTTGATCTCTGAAAAGAAGCCCTCTTTGGTCAACTTCCTTTTAAGATCTTTGATCGCCTTTTCTATCTGATTATCCTGCACGATAACTTTCATATTCTGTGTACCTCAATAGTAAGAAATGAAAAAAGCACCTCGATTTGATTATGAGGTGCTTTCCCTCCTCTTCAAAAACAGTGTCTTATCTGAAACTTTACTACTTATTCTGCCTTTGAGTTCACCTCTCGAGCCTTTCTCAAGGTTTGAAAGCACTCACAACTTTGCAAGGGGCATATTGGTTCTGAGAGACCGAAAGGCCTTTTTGCAATCAAAGATGTCATATCACTTCCGGTCAAGTAGGATCACCCCCTTTGCTGTTTAATCCTGTTCAATCCGCTAGTCCCAGCGCCTGAATCTCGTCATGCACTTGTCGAAAGAGCGGGGACTTAATACTTAAACATTTCAATATACTAAATTTACCATACCTGTCAACAAATTTCCCCTTTAATACTCCAAGACCGTACTTTTTCTTTGTTCTTTTTTCCTCAGACTTTATTGCGACGCCAAAGTTTACCCACCGTCTCAACATGATAGGTATGGGGAAACATGTCAATAGGTTGCGCTTCAACTAATTCATAATCTTGGCTCATCCTGCCAATATCCCTTGCCATGGTCGCGGGATTGCACGAAATATAGATAATCCTCTTGGGTGACAATGTCAGCACTTGCGACAGCACATCTTGGTGCATCCCTGCGCGTGGAGGGTCAAGAATCAGTACATCGGGTCTGTGAACTATGCAGGACAGTTTTTCCCGGATATCCCCACATATGAAATGGCAGTTATATATCCCATTCTCCCTGCAGTTCTTTTCCGCATCCGAGACCGCAGTCTTGCTTATCTCTATCCCGGTGACGGCACGGACTCTGTGTGCCAGAAAAATGGGAATGGTACCGGTTCCGCTATACAGGTCTAGCACTATCTCATTTCCTTCAAGTTCGGCATAGTCTACCACCTTCTCGTAAAGTTTCTGGGAGGCAAGGGGATTTGTTTGGAAAAAGGAGTTTGCCGATATGTGAAAGGCAAACGGCCCCAAGGTGTCCTTTATGAACCCGTCTCCTGCTAAGACGATTTCACGTTCCCCGGTTGCAATGGAAGCCTTTCGGGAATTTATGTTATTCACCACTGTCTTGATATGATCCACTTTCCTGCTCAAGATCTCGGCAAGAGGTTGAACAACCGAAGACCTCTCTTCTGAAGTGACTACATTAACCATGCACTCATCAAATGTGCTGGAATATCTGATCGTCAGATACCTCCAGAATCCTTTGTGACTTTTTAGGCCATATACCGGTGTACCAGAGCCTTTTACATAGCTTTTTGCCTCCCGCAAGATCTGATTGCCTCGTTCCTGCTGAAGGAGACATGCATCAATATCTATGACTTTATGATACGTGCCTGGAACATGAAGACCTAAGGCAAAATTATCTTCAGCCTCTCGTCTGTCTAACTCATGG
>DATKYC010000241.1:0-2071 GCA_035528695.1 Acidobacteriota bacterium
TCCCACTATGATGCTGTAAAACCGGGCTACAGCATCTTCTCCAACCAGATAGGTGGTGGGGTACATCTGTATGGATCTTACAGGTTTCATGCAGATGTAGTTATTCAGAAAAAGCCCTCCTGCCTCCACTTCCGCAACTGAGCGGGGCCGCACCACCATCTCTTCAGCCCAATTGTGGATCATGGTGAAGCTCAGCTTGGCATTCTTTTTAACGAAAAACTCGGAAATCCCCACATGTGCCCCTCTTTTAATATGGGGTGACGTTGAACACCCTGTGATAATGTGCAGTTCCGAGTCCTCCTCTGCAATGATGATGTTATGGACATTCTGCCTGAGACCCTCCTTGTCGATATAGAGGCATGCCTGGATGGGATAAATGCTTTTTGTCCCCGGAAGCGACCGGATCACGTACCCGTCATGCAGGTCCAGCTCCGCAGCCGCAGTATACTTGTCGGTATCCACCTGCACCAGTTTCCAATAGTAATCCCAAATCCAGTCACAATTCTTGAGGGCTTGCCGGATCGGCAAAACCTCAATATCCTCTTGGTTCGTGCCACAATGTACGACTGAGGTGTCCTTCTGAAAATAGGTGCCCCCCCGCCCCTTCTTGGTGACATCGAGCCCTGCAAGGAGCAACCGCTTTTGCTCTCCTTGAGGCAGCGCCAGCAAATCATCGTCGCTGAGATATTCATGGGGTGCCGATGTCTTTTCAAATCCCTCCAGGTCAATGTCGGCTCCCAGGCTCGCTCTCTTATCTCTTACCTTATTTGCTCGTTCCCTTAACTCCTCTATGCCAGGCATCTCACACACTCCTCATATCCGGATTTACCGATACAGGTCAGAATTTCACGGGGATTGCTAACGCAGCTCAACTTGCCGTTAAAAAGCACCTGGCCCTTGTCAGCAGCCACATAGTCAAGAATATGTCCGGTGTGTGTAATAATAAGCCCCATATTGGTCCGCTCAAGCTTTAGTTGCATTTTGGATTTCTTCCCCTTCATGGGGAACTCCGGGTCCTTATGAAGCAGGGAGGCAATGGTTTTGCCCACCAGGGCGATGTTTTCCAGATCTACACCTGACTCGGGCTCATCAAAGAGCATCAGGTCGGGATCTTGTGCCATAAGCTGGAGCAGTTCGGAACGCTTAATCTCCCCTCCGGAAAAACCGGCATTCACATCTCTTTCGAGGAAGGCCGAAAAATTGACCTGACTCGCCAACTCCTCAATATCCACTTTGCCTTTAGCGCAGATCTGGACCATCTGGCGCGTCTTGAGGCCATTGATGGTGGGAGGCCGCTGGTAGGACATACCGATGCCGAGCTGTGCACGCACATTAATGGGGAGGGAGGTAACGTCCACTCCCTTAAAAGATATCTTGCCTTTCACTACCTTGTACTGGGGATAGCCCATAATGGTCATGAGAAGGGAGGTCTTACCCGAACCGTTAGGCCCAAAAAGAATATGTGTTTCTCCCCTTCTGATTTCCAAGTCAATATGATCAAGAATGACCTTATCCCCAATTTGTACCTTCAAATCCTCGATAAGCAGCATCTTGCTTCTCCTCTAATCTCCAGTCATATCTTAAAAAACTTCGTTAATTCTATAGAGAAGTCACCATTTTTACAAGTTCGAAATCTTTCCCTCGACCGGCAGGGCTCCGACCCAAACTGGGGGCCCGGCCCCGGCCTCTGAGATAGACCTGAAATATGGGATGATTTTTCCATATAATCATTTATCGTAACACTTTAGCTCTTTTCAATTTTACAGAGTCGGTTCATGGGTCCTTTTCCGGAGTGACCGGCGGGAGGCATCACCCGTTGGGTAACTTCATGAAATGACCAGGCCGTGAGACTTGGAACGGAGGAAGTGGAACCATGAACCAAGGAACGCGGGTTGCTATTTTCAAAGACCTAAATTAATACGGATAATCTTATTCTCCAGCCTGAAAAACAAAGGAAGGCAAAAATATGATTGAAAAAATCATCTGCCTCAGTATTAAATAGACAGAAATAGGTGCAAGGGATAAAGATGCTCGCCTCTAAAGAAATGCTTGAATTCAGAAGAGCTCTCTC
>DATKYC010000242.1:0-2340 GCA_035528695.1 Acidobacteriota bacterium
AATTGAGCCGGGCCACATTCATCCCACTCTTGATCATTTCTTTAAGAACCGCCTCTGACCGAGAGGCTGGCCCGATGGTGCACACTATTTTTGTTTTATGACTAGGTAGCTTCACCTTTGCGCTCCTTTTTACGAACTAGCCCTCTGTGCCGCAAGGGCGTTGTGCAGTTCGTTGAGGTGATGGCGGCAGTGGCCTCTTTGAGGCCGAGGTGATTGTGCCAAAGGTAAAAGCCTGATCCCGAAAACCGCCAAAAGGAAAGATAACCCCCCTGCTGATGAATTCGCAATTCAAGGCCCGACCCAAACTCACATACGAGGCCTATTTTTTGCAAGACTGCCTGGGCTCCGATTTCGTTTATTTTGGTTCGGTTGGGTATTTAGCCTTTGTCCATTCTTCCCAGCCGCCTTTAAGCGCGTATACACTCGTGAATCCCCTCTCCATCATTTTCCGTGCCACACTGGCACTCGTATACTCGCTCGGTCAGGCGCAGTAAAGGACAAAAGTCTTGTCTTTGACATATTTACCCAGCCAGGTGTCTACTTTAGTGGGGTCTTCCCTGATGGCCCCCTTAATCCTGAGGTCACTGGCTTTCCAGTCTTTTTCAGTTCGAATGTCTAGGATGATCACATTAGGGTCACCAAGGTGTCCTTTGAGCTCTTCTTTTGTCCTTCTCGGAACATCATTTGGAATCGCAGCTGCGGTAATGAGTAGAATGCCCAGCATAGCCAAAGGTAACGTTACCGTTAAAATCCATAATGATTTGTTCTTTGCCATTTTTCCTCCCTTAGCTACAATACTGTTCATTTAATCACCACGATCTTGATATTCAGTTGTCTTACTCCCGAACTATTCTGGTTCCTGGACTTTACAGGCCAAGCGCTCATTTTTCGTTTGACTACCCTTAGATTACGCCGCCCACGACTTGATACCACTCGTTCCTCCAGTATTTCATCAAGGATGGCTTCATGAAAAGCTTCCCTGTCCCGAGGGGGGAAAAGCGGCAAAGCTTATCAGTTTTCGGCGAATCACCCTCACGCTGTGTACATAAGACAAGCGGTCTGGATCTTCATTTGCTTTCAGCGCAGCTTCGTGCATAATGCCACGGATAGCAAAATGGGCCATCATGAAACCATAAAACTCTTGGACAACCAATTCGGGACGCTTACTCCGCAATACAATCTTTGCACCCCGCAAATGCGTTTTGAACTCGTCAAAGGCATTTTCTATCTCCCAGCGGTCATGATAAAGTGCTGCCAATTCCCTGGCCGGTGCCTCCTTTGGGGTTAGAATGGTTGTTATAAGCCTATATAAAGGTTCAGCATCTGGTATGCCTTCCAGCGTGTATTCAATAACACGAACATCAATTCCGTCCTTGTCATGGCGCCTATCTTTATCCGAAGCATAAATTCGGCTCATATAGGAACCGTCACGAAACCTCCGTAGGCAGGGCAGTTTTAGATTCTTTTTTACTCTCCAGAGAAGATCAGCACCTGTCTCCTGTGCCTGTTTCCATAATTTGTAACCGAAAAAATTACGATCGGCCAGACACAACATTCCTTTGGTTAAAAATCCAATCACTTCTCTTGTCAGTGTTATTTCCCCTGTGTCGTATCTTGCCATTCTCGAGCCGAACAAGACATGGGTCCCGTTTTCCACGAGCGATACAAGTCGGATCTGAGGAAAACCGCTTTGACCACGGCTGGCCTTGGGACGGCCAAATGCTAACTCATTCTCCTTTGTGTCTGCCACATCCAAAGTACTACCGTCTAGAGAGACCAGACGCCATGTGCGATACCATGCCCCTTTTGTCGTCCGTTTACTCCCTCTCAGAGCAATGGGACCAACCAGTTCATCATGAATCATTTGGAGAGGCTCACTCCCAACTCTTTTGCGGGCCTGTGAGATGCCTGATTTTCCGGTCACTTTAATATGACCATTCGGCCCTTGCAGCCATCGAATTCCTTCAAGCAGACAGCGGAGCACTTCTCGGTACGAGACCTGCATATAAAGCGCTAGCGCTATGACATAGTAAATAACAACATGCCCTGGTAGATCCCGTTGCCGTTTACTGGCTCTTCCTGTAGCTGCGAGAACGCTATTAATTCTTTCAAGTGGGAAAAATTTTGCAATTACCCCCAGGCTAATGTGGTCGGTAATGCGGCTTCCCTTTGGTATTTCAGCAATTGTTCGTGCCATATCCATGCCCTCCTTATCTGTGTGATAAGACAAGCATATAGCATCTAAACTCAAAAAACAACCATTAAGTGAACTGTATTGCCTTAAAGCCGCATTCTTCAGGACAGGGATGTAAAGGTGTATCAAGATAATCATCTCAAAGA
>DATKYC010000243.1:0-2849 GCA_035528695.1 Acidobacteriota bacterium
ATGCGCGGTTTTCGTGCCGTTTGTGTATCTATTTTCATGCCTTGCCCCTGTTTTGCCCCTCTGGTTCACGGGCCAGCTTTTCATAAACGATCTCCAGGCTTGTGGCGTATTTCTCAATGGTCAGCGCAGCGTTTTCCACACGGGAGTTGAAATAGTTATAGGGAAAGACCGAAAGGATCGCTATCCCAAGGCCCGCTGCCGTGGTGATCAATGCCTGAGCGATTCCGGCTGTTACGGCCTGGGGGTTTTCGATCCCGCTGCTTCCCAATAGATCAAAGGAACTAATGATGCCAAGTACTGTTCCGAATATCCCCAGAAGGGGAGCAACGGTAATCATGGTATCAAGGGCGTTCATATATCGGCGCATTCGCTTGATCTCTTCAGCAGCAGCGGATTCCATTGCCTTAATCATGGAAAATTCCCTGTGAAGGATTCCGCTTACAAGGATCCTGATTACAAAATCCTTTGACCCTTCCACCTCTCCCTTGACCGCCGCCCAATTGCCCTTCTGGCATAACTCAAGGACCCGATCTATGAGTGTCTGATTCCCTCGTACGCCCTCTCTGATCCAGAACATTGTGCGTTCTATGATCACGGTGAGGGCAATTAGTGAACAGGCCAAAAGGGGGTCCATAACCGGGCCGCCTTTTATGAATATATGTATCATAGCGCTTTCCTTTATTATACTAAGCTTACCCTTGGGCTTCCCGCAGCCGGGTTTTTGTCGACAATCACCGGGCATTCATACACGGCTCTAATATTGGAGGCCGTAATGACTTCGTCCGGCACACCTGTTGAATAGACGCGTCCATCCTTCAACATGACCATTCGGTCACAGTACCGGGACGCCAGATCGATATCATGGGAAACCACCACTACGCTCAGGCCCCTCTCATGCGTTAAGGAAGAAATCAAGTCGAAGATTTCCTTTTTGTACCTTAGATCGAGGAAGGATGTGGGTTCGTCTAACAGAATAACCGTTGGCTCCTGGGCAAGCGCCCTGGCTAAGAGTACCCGTTGTTTTTCCCCACCGGAAAGCTCATGGATGGATCGCTCCGCCAGATCAAGACATTGAGTGGCCTGTAAAGCCCTGGAGGCCGCCTCCATATCGCGCTTGCCCTCAAACTGAAAGCGCCCCAGACGCGGAAAACGCCCCATGAGAACTACCTCAAGGGCAGAAAAGGAGAAATAAAAATGGGTTTCCTGGGCCACCATGGCCACCTCTTTTGCCACATCAGATCTGGTGTATCCGGATATTGGCCGATCTTTGAGCAGCACTTCTCCTTCTTGAGGGGTCAGTATTCCGTCCACCACCTTTAAAAGCGTACTTTTGCCCGATCCGTTTGGCCCCAGCACGGCCAAAAGCTCACCCGGTTTGACATCAAGATCCAGATCCCGGATAGCCCAAAAGCCGTCATATCTAAATCCAACCTTCTTTAAGCTCAAGACCGGGTCCATCTACTTCCTCTTGTTTTAAGCAGGTAAATGAAAAAGGGTGCCCCGATAAATGCGGTGATTACGCCTACAGGTAGCTCACTTGGGGAAATAATCGTTCTGGCCACCGTATCCGCGGCAATCAGGAAAACCGCCCCGCCCAGAGCTGAAACGGGCATCAGAAGGCGATGATCAGAACCAAGGACCATCCTCCCCAGATGGGGGACGATAAGGCCCACAAATCCTATTAGACCGGAAAAAGATACCACAAGACCGATAACCAGAGAGACAACGAGAAAGCAAATCATCTTTGTCCTTTTTATGTCAACGCCCAATTGGAGTGCAGTTTCCTCCCCGGCTGTGATTAAATTTAAATGTCTTGAGAGGCCGTAAAGTATGATAAAAGCCATAACAACAACCGGAGCAATTATTGTAAACTGGACGTAGGCGCTTTGAGAAAGATCACCATAAAGCCAGAAAAGCATGGTGTGAAGACGATCGTCAGCCGCAGTGGAAATAAAAAACATGATGATGGCCGTGAAGAATGCATTGATAATTACGCCTGCAAGCAGGATAGTTGAGGATTCCATGCCCATTTTTCTCTGCCCCATGACCAGCACGAGATAAATGGTCAACATGGCTCCGGCAAAGGACAGGAGGGGTATCCCCAGGTTAAAACTGAATCCAAACATGATGCCGAGCACCGCCCCGAAGGCCCCGCCGCTGGAAACACCCAGGATAAAAGGATCGGCCAGCGGATTCCGTAAAATGGCCTGAAACACCAGACCCCCGAGGGAGAGCGAAAAACCGGCGAGTCCTGCGGCGATAATCCTGGGAAGCCTGATATTGAGGACTATGAGCTTTGTCATCTCCTCAACCTCAGTGTCTCCAGCCAAAATGCCCCACAATTGAACAATGGTCACATCAGCGGTTCCCAGCAACATGGAGAGGAGTATGGTAAAGATCAGAAAAAGGAATAGGGCCAGGGATATGCGGATTACCCGCATGGGACTCAAGGGCCTCTTTATGGTTTGCTGAATCATCTGCCCCATTCTACCTCGGGATGGATAAGCCTGGCCATAGCCTCCAGTCCCTCCACGATTCGAGGTGAAGGCCGGTCAAGGAGGTCGGAATTAATCAAATGAACCCTCCGTTCTTTCACGGCCGGTATGCTCGACCATTTCATCCAGTCCTTTCGTGCCCTTTCAAAGCCTCCCCCCCGTTCCATGGAGGATATTACGATCACATCGAGTCCCCTGCGCATGACTTCCTCTATGCTGATCCTTGGATAGGTGATCGGCTCGTCTCTGGCCATATTGTCTCCTCCCGCCAGCCGGATCACATCATGATGAAAGGTGTTTTTATTTACCGTCATGATAGGTTTAATATTTATCTGCAAAAACACAAGAGGCCTT
>DATKYC010000244.1:0-2746 GCA_035528695.1 Acidobacteriota bacterium
AATCGGACCAAGTTAATGCGAATAAGCCCATCTTTTATGGTCCCCTAATCTCTCTCAGCTATCGGGACATAGTCTCGCTTTTTCAACCCGATGAATATCTGACGGGGACGGTGGAGCTTCCATTTGGGTTCATCGATACTCTCCTTCCACTGGCTGATCCACCCGGGAAGACGCCCAATGGCGAACATGACCGTGAACATATTAAGGGGTATTCCAAGTGCCCTCAGAAAGATTCCGCTGTAAAAGTCCAGATTTGGATACAGATTGTGATCTATGAAGTAGGAATCTTTCAAAGCAACCTCTTCCAGCCTTTTCGCAATATCCAGCAGGGGATCTTTCCGCTTGAGCTTCTTTAGTACCTTGGCACACATCTTTTCCATGATACGGCCCCTCGGGTCATAGGTTTTATAGACCCTGTGCCCAAAGCCCATCAAGCGAAATGGATCGTCTTTGTCCTTGGCCCTTGCGATATAGGGACCGGGATCCCCGCCACTTTCGTAAATCTGTTGGAGCATTTCCACCACGGCCTGGTTGGCGCCTCCGTGCAGAGGACCCCAAAGGGCTGCTATTCCCGCTGAAATGGCTGCATAGAGATTGACCCGGGCGCTCCCCACCAATCGAACGGCTGAGGTGGAACAGTTCTGTTCATGGTCGGCATGCAGGATCCAGAAGACATTAAGGGCCTGCACGAGATCCTCATCAATGACGTATGGGCGGACAGGGGAATCAAACATCATATTTAGAAAGTTAGCGCAATAGGAAAGGTGATGTGAGGGATATACTACCTTATGGCCCAGGGAGATTTTATAGGACATGGCGGCCAGGGTCCTCACCTTGGAAAGGAGCCTGGTGAACGTTATGTTTATCTCCTCTTCTTCGCTCCTCTGGGGGAGTTCAGGGTAAAATGCCCTCAAACCATTCACCATGGATGAGAGAATGCCCATGGGATGGGCCCTTCTGGGGAAATTTCCAAAGAAGGATCGCATGTCTTCATGGACCAGAGAATGGTCGTTCAACAACGCAGAAAAGAGATTCAGCTCTTCCCTGGTAGGCAGAGCACCATTGATTAAAAGGTAGGACGTCTCTCTGAAGCTCGAATGTTCTGCAAGCTGTTCTACTGGAATCCCGCGGTACCGGAGAATTCCCTTTTCGCCGTCCATAAATGTAATGCTGCTCTCGCAACTGCCGGTATTTGCATAGCCGGGATCAAGGGTAATGAGTCCGGTCTCTTTACGGAGATTGGATATATCGATGGCCCTTTCTCCTTCAGAGCCCTCAACAATAGGCAGATCAAAAGTCTTTCCATCAATTGTCAACTTGGCAGTCTTTCCCATCACTTTTCACCTCGCTTTTTTCAAACCAAAGAAGGTAACATCTCAATAAGTACGGGCATTCCGACTGCTTCCCCCTTTTGCAAAGGGGGATTGAGGGGGATTTTCTAATACAGGCCGGGTTTATTGAGAACTTACCAAAGAAGGTCTAATATCAAAAACATTCGAAAACGACCAGCAAAAATTGAAGAAATGATCTCCACTTCACAAAAAATCCTTTGATTTTGGAACAACAATATGAAAGAAATGCTCAAATATTCTGTGGATTAAGGGTTATAATTAGAATTTCTGAAGAGTTACGGTAAATGAAATGGCTTACACAGATCATATCGCAGGGCAGATCCTGGCTGCACACCTGAAAGAGGGCGAGTTGATACCGGGAACAGAGATTGGCATTGGCATTGACCAGACCCTGACACAGGACGCGACAGGCACCCTGGTTTATCTGGAATTTATGTCATTAGGCATTGATTGTGTGCAAACGAGCCTGTCCGTCTCCTACGTAGATCACAACACCCTTCAGACGGGCTATGAGAATGCGGATGACCACCTTTTTTTACAGTCAACAGCGGCTCGCTACGGCCTGTATTTCTCCCGGCCGGGCAACGGTATATGCCATCAGGTGCACCTGGAGCGCTTCGGAGTGCCGGGACAAACACTCCTGGGATCCGATAGCCACACGCCCACTGCCGGTGGTCTGGGAATGCTGGCAATGGGGGCCGGGGGAATGGATGTGGCCCTTGCCATGTCCGGAGCTCCGTTTTACATGAAAGTGCCCAGGGTGACCCTGGTCCGTTTGACCGGAGAAATGCCACCCTGGGTGGGGGCGAAGGATGTGATTCTTTATCTTTTAAAGAAACTCTCGGTCAAGGGCGGACTTGGGAAAATACTCGAGTACGGTGGCCCTGCAGTGAAAAGTCTCAGCGTGCCGGACCGGGCAACAATCACCAATATGGGAGCTGAACTTGGAGCATGGACTTCCTTGTTTCCCTCAGACGAAGTAACCAGACAATTCCTCATAGCCCAGAGCCGGGAAGACATTTGGACCTCTATTAATGCCCGTGAAGGGGCTGTATATGATGATATAATTGAGATTGACCTTTCCACTCTTGAACCTCTGGTTGCGTGTCCACCCAGCCCGGATGCGGTCAAACCGGTGCGAGAGCTATCCCACCTAAAGGTTAACCAGGTGGCCATTGGCAGTTGCACCAATTCATCTTACCGTGATCTAAAATTGGTTGCGGACCTCCTGCGGAACAGAAAAGTGCATCCTGAAGTAAGCCTTGTAATTGCTCCCGGGTCAAGGCAGGTTTTATCCATGCTGGCCAGAGACGGCAGCCTGGCAGATATGATTGATTCAGGGGCACGGATACTGGAAGTGGCATGCGGCCCATGCATCGGTATGGGTCAAGCGC
>DATKYC010000245.1:0-10280 GCA_035528695.1 Acidobacteriota bacterium
TGAGGTCATACAGAAGGCCTTACCACAGGTCAGGCTCTGTATGGACAGCCCTAATCCGGACACCCTGAAGGCGGTTCTGGATCAGGTTGAACATCCGCCCATGCTCAACTCCACCACAATGGAGAAGTCCCGTTTCGAGGCTATGGCACCGATAATCCAAATGAGGGATTGCGATATCGTGGCCCTCTGCATTGATGACCGGGGCATTCCCAAGAGTGCGGAGCAGGCCTTGGAAAACGCCGGCCGACTCATTTCAGATCTGGAGAGACTGGGCGTGAAGCGGGAGAGAATCTATTTGGATCCTGTTATTCAGGCAGTCAGCGCCAATACGAATGCGGCACTGGTGGTCCTTGAGACAATCGATCGGATTCGACGGGAATTGGGGGGGGTCAATGTCATCTGCGGTCTATCCAACATTTCATTCGGGTTGCCCAAGCGCCCCCTTATGAACAGGGCTTTTCTGACCCTGGCCATGAAGGTCGGGCTCAACGCGGCCATTGTTGATCCCCTGGATAAAAAGCTCATGGGAACATTGAGGGCTACGGCTGTCTTGCTGGATCAGGACCCATGGTGTCAAGCTTACACCGCCGCCTTTCGGGAAGGTAAATTGGAGACGTGAACCCTTTACCCCTCATCCTATTATCGATTTCATAAGATGCATGGTATCCGGCAGTGAATCATGTACGAACAAAAATAATAGCCTGTAGGACTGTGATCGGAGAAATGCAGCAGATGTTGCCATCCGACATGGAACCTCTTGTCGTTGAGTCCGGGCTCCATCTCCATCCGGATAAATTGCGGGTCGCCTTACAGGAGACTATAGATGAAATCACGGCCCATACGGAAACCATCATTCTTGGGTATGGGTTGTGTTCCATGGGGGTGATAGGCCTCAAGGCGCGGCACAGCACCCTGGTCATCCCTCGAAAGGACGACTGCATCGCCATTTTTCTTGGGTCTCGAAAGGTATATGAGGAGGAATTGCAGAAAGAGCCGGGCACCTACTTTTTATCCCGGGGATGGATAGAAGCGGGAATAACCCTTGTAGATGAGTTGAAGTGGATGGAAGGGCGCTATGGCAAGGATCAGGCGGATCGGATTATGAAACGAATGCTTCAGCATTACAGGCGGCTCGTCTTTATTGATATGGGCCGGTCGAATCAGGATCGTTACCGCCGGTTTTCTCGAAAGGCAGCGAAGACATTCCATCTCGCCTATGAAGAAATCAGAGGGACAACCAGAGTTCTTGAGAAGATAGGCAACGGTCCCTGGGATGATGAATTCGTTGTGGCCCCTTCCGGTCATACAATCTGTCTTGAGGATTTTGGAATGGTTCCGGCCGGAGAGCAACAACCGAGTGGTCTGTCCATAGAGCAAAACAGGGTGAAAGAGGTGAGTGGCCGTCAACCGAACCCGAGCTAAACAGCATGAAATCATTGCCGCAATCGTTGTCACTGGACGTCTCGGTGGCAAAAAAATAGGAGGTTTGAATGGAAGAAGTCAAAAAAGTTAGAACTGTCTGTCGAAGCTGCCATGGGGGATGCGGTGTCATCGCCCATGTGAAGGGCGGCAAGGTCATAAAAGTGGAAGGAGATCCCGAGTCACCTATTAGCCACGGCACCATGTGTACGAAAGGGCTGTCTATCACTCAACTGGCCTATCATCCGGACAGGATCCTTTACCCGATGAAAAAAACCGGGAAGGTCTGGGAGAGGATCTCCTGGGACGAGGCATTGGATACCGTAGCCGGGAAATTCAAGGAAGTAAAAGAACAATTCGGCGCTGAAGCCATCTTGATCGGTCAGGGGACCGGACGGGATTTCGAGAGTCATTTCTCCCGCTTCGGCAACATGCTGGGCACGCCGAATATGATTACGGCTGGACATATGTGCTACCTTTCACGGATAGCCGCCGCCCTGACTACCTGTGGGAGGCATCCGGCAATTGACTATGGCAATAATCCCAAGTGCATTGTCATGTGGGGATGCAATCCTCTGTGGACTAACCCGGACGAATACAAGGGTGTGAGTTTCTGGCGTGCCTATCAGAAAGGGGCCAAGCTGATTGTCATCGACCCGAGAAAGGGGTTTCTGGCTAAAAGGGCCGATCTATGGCTCCAGGTGCGCCCGGGCACAGATGCTGCCCTGGCCATGGGGTTTCATAACGTGATCATTGAAGAAGAACTGTATGACGCGGAGTTCGTATCGCAGTACATTCACGGTTGGGATGCCTTTGTTGACCGGGTGAGAAAGGACTATCCCTTGAACCGCGTTGAAGAGATCACTTGGGTCAAACAGGACCTTATCCGAAAAGCGGCTAGGTTGTATGCCACTACGAAGCCGGCCGGAATCCATTGGGGCGTACCCACCGAGCAGACCATCAATTGCACAGATTTTACCCGGGCTGCGGTGGGACTGATGGCGGCCACGGGAAACCTCGATGCACCAGGTGGCAATGTTTTCCACCAACCGCCAGGGACCCGATCCATTTCCGAATTCTCCTCCCACAGATCCTTGTCTAACGAGCAGAGATTAAAGCAACTCGGCGGTGAACAATACAAGCTCGCTGCCCGGATGACCATTGTGACGCCCAAATGTGCCTGGGATGCTATTCTAACCGGTGAACCCTATCCGTTAAAGGCGGGATACCTGGTGGGCACCAACCCAGTGGTATCCCGAGCCAATGCCAAGGAAGTCTATAAGGCCTTGAGCAAATTGGATTTTCTGGCCGTTTCGGACTTCTTCCTGACACCGACCGCAGAACTGGCCGATATCTTTCTGCCTGCCGGTACCTGGCTCGAACAGAATCACGTGGCGGATAACTGGAAATTCCACGGTTACGTGCTGGCAAGACAGAAAGTGGTGGAGATTGGAGAGTGCTGGCAAGACCACAAGATCTTTATGGAACTGGGCAAGCGCATGGGGCAGCAATGGTGGGACACCGTGGAGGATGCCCTGGAATGGCTGCTGGAACCGACGGGCCTTACCTGGGAGGAATTCAAAAAGAAAGGCTACCTCCGTGGTGTGCCTAAGTTCTACAAATACAAGGAAAAAGGTTTTTCCACTCCCACAAGGAAAGTGGAGCTATACTCCACCATTTTAGAAGGTTGGGGGCGTGATCCCCTGCCAAAGTATACAGAAATACCTGAAAGCCCGGTCTCAAGGCCGGATCTGGCTGAGAAATTCCCATATATCCTGAATTCAGGGTTCAGGACACCCACCTTTTTTCACTCTGCAAATCGGCAGATTCCATGGCTGAGGGAGATCAGGCCCGATCCCATCGTTGAGATCCATCCCGATACGGCGACTAAGCACGGCATCCAGGAGGGGGACTGGGTCTGGTTGGAATCGCCGAGGGGACGGGCAAAAGAGCGGGCCAAGCTGAATGACGGGATTGATCCCAGGGTGATCGTGGCCGAGCATGGCTGGTGGTTTCCCGAGCTCAAGGGCCCTGATCACGGCTGGGATATCTCCAATATCAACATGCTCACGGATAACTCCCATGAGTCCATGGATCCGGTCATGGGGGCAACCAGCCTGAGGGTCCTGTTGTGCAACATATCCCGCTGTGAAGATGAATAGGAGGAATGAGATGGAGAAGATTTCTTTGGTATTCACAAAGAAGAACTGTATGGGTTGTCATGCCTGTGAGGTCGCATGCAAGCAGGAGCACGGGCTGGGCGTGGGCCCGAGGCTGGTGAGGGTGATTGAAAGGTCGTCTGATTTCATCCCCGTATACTGCCACCATTGTGCAAAGGTGCCCTGTAAGGAAGCCTGTCCCGTGGAGGCGATTTCGAGAAATGATCAAGGTATTGTTTTGATTGACAATGATCTCTGTATTGGGTGCAGAGAATGCATCGAAGCATGTCCTTTTGGGGCCATGCAATTCGATGACAATCAAGAGATTGCCGTGAAGTGTGATCTCTGTGTTGAGAGGTTGGCAGATAACAAACAGCCTTCGTGCATGAGTGTATGCCCGACCGGGTGTATCCATTTCGGCGAAAAGAAAAACATTGCGGCAGTGTTTGAAGTAATGTCATAACCTTTTACTTTTCTCGATTTTCCCGGGAATTGCACTTTTATCCCGTCATTAATGTAGAGGAAAGAAACATAATGAATATTGCAAAAAATTTGGAACAATCCGCATTCTACTTTCCTGACCGGCCCGTATTGAGCGAAGACGTGTCCGAGACCAGCTATGCTCAACTTAACGATCGAGCCAATCGCGTGGCCACATCACTCATCCGAATGGGCATTAAGCCCGGCGATCACATCGGGCTTTGTGCACCCAATTCCGGTGATTGGATTGCTTTCTACTTCGGAGTTCTCAAGGCGGGGGGAGTGGCCGTGGCGTTTTCCAGCCTGTTGAAGCGTGACGAACTGGAACTTCTCATCAACCACTCCCGGCCCAAGTTCCTTTTTACCTTTGATAAGAAACTGGATGACCTGGCCGGGTTCCGGGGGGCAGGCTGCTTGGACAAAGTGATCAGCCCCCAGGGTGACCTGGATTTCAAACAACTATTGCATATGGGATCCGGTTCATTCAGGGCGATCGACCGTGACCGTTCTGACACAGCCGCTATTCTATACACAGGAGGGACGACAGGAACCCCGAAGGGGGTCATGCTCACGCACGAAAACATCAATACGGCCATACAGAATGTCATCTTCCATGAACGATCAAGTGAAGAAGATAGGGCGCTCCTTTTTTTGCCTCTCAACCATATTTTCGGCCAGATGCACATTATGCATGCCACCATATTGAGCGCAGGCTGCCTCGAGATGATACCCACCTTTGATATTGAGCGCGTTTTTGATCTCATGGAAAGCGGTCGTGTGACCAAGCTCTTTGCGGTTCCCACTATGTATGTTCGCTTTCTGGCGGTGGAGAGGCTCAAGGAAAAACTCGGGGCCGTGCGCTACTGTTTTTCGGCTGCGGCCAGCATGGCAGCAGAGATCGTCCGCCAGTGGAAGGAGCGGACCAATCTGTCGATTTACGAGAGCTATGGTATGACCGAGTCAGCCTCCATGGTTACCTATAATCACTACTACCGCCATGTCATCGGCTCAGTAGGGACGGCGGTGCCCGGTGTGGAAATTCAAATTAGCGATGAAAGTGGCAAACAGATGGACGCGGGAGAGAGGGGTGAAATTTGTATTAGAGCTCGCAACATCATGAAAGGCTATCTCAATAACCCCGAGGCCAACGAAGCCGCCTTTTGGGACGGAGGATGGTTTCGCTCGGGCGACATCGGCCTTTTTGATGATAACGGCTACCTGTATATTGTGGATCGCCTTAAGGATATGATTATTACCGGCGGAGAAAACGTCTATTCCCGTGAAGTGGAGGATGTCCTTTACACCTGTCCCGAAGTCCAGGAATGTGCGGTCATAGGCCTCCCGGATCGGGAATGGGGTGAGCGGGTGACGGCCTTTATCATCCTGCGGCACGGTGAATCCCTTGATAAGGACAGGCTGAATGCCCATATGAAATCTCGCCTTTCCCCGTTCAAGGTTCCCAAGGAATATTTGACGGTAAATGATTTTCCAAGGAGCCCGGCCGGAAAAATATTAAAGAGAGAGTTAAAAAAAGGATTTTTGGAGCAGCCATAAGATTGCCTCTGAGTATAGGCAGTAAATATATCGGAAATTGTATAACTTATTGAAATTAAAATAGATTTTGAGACTATTGGGTATTTCTTGACACATGGAATAATGGAATGATAATGTAATAAGGAAGCCTCCCATTTATTAACTTCCTGTCAATAGGGTTTCGCCAATGAACCGCTATCCCGGTTTCCAGAACCCATTATTCCATTGTTCCAACATTCCAATTTTGAGCGACTTGCCCGCAACGCTCTCGCTTGCGAGGCGGGCGGGAGCGAACCAAGTTCAAAAAGATGAGCATGGCACTGAGGAGGAGATCGCGATAGGTGGAAACTGATAGGCAGGTTACATTACGGATTGACAACCTCTCGCTTGGCTTTGGCGGCGTCCGTGCCCTCATTGACGTGAGCATGGACATCAGGGATAACGAGATACTGGCTGTTATTGGACCTAATGGTGCCGGCAAGACCGCCCTCCTTAACTGTATAAATGGCTTCTACAAACCTCAAAAGGGTGAGATATACTATGAAAGACAACAAATCACCCGGATGCGCCCGGATAAGCTGGCTAAACTCGGCATTGCGAGAACCTTTCAAAATATCGAGCTGTACACCGGACTGAGCACTCAAGACAATATCATGGCGGCCCGACACGTGTTGATGAAACAAAATTTCGCCACCGGTGCGCTATTCTTGGGCTGGGCACTTCAGGAAGAAATCAAGCACCGTCGGACTGTCGAGGAGATTATTGACTTTTTAGAAATAGCACCGATGCGAAAAAAAATAGTTGGCGTTCTGCCCTACGGAATACAGAAAAGGGTCGAGCTGGGAAGAGCATTAGCGCTGGAGCCGAAAGTTCTGCTGCTGGACGAGCCCATGGCCGGGATGAACCTCGAGGAAAAGGAGGACATTGCCCGCTTCATCCTTGACATATTTGAAGGTCAGGGAGCCACCTATCCTGACACTCCCGTTCTGAGAGATGGGATTCGCAGCATCATCCTTGTCGAACATGATATGGGTGTGGTGATGGACATTGCCGACAGGATTGTTGTCCTTGATTTTGGACGCAAGATTGCCGAGGGCACGCCAGCCGAAATCAAGTCGACCCCAGAGGTCATCAGCGCGTATTTAGGGAAAGAAAAACAGGCCTAGTTTCATGAAGAGAGTGGTTAAAACACAGAGATAAGACAAAATGCTGGAAGTCAACAATATTGAAGTTGTCTATATGAATGTTATCCGGGTGCTGCGAGGCGTATCGCTGACGGTAGCTGACGGCCAGATCGTTGCGCTGCTCGGAGCCAATGGCGGCGGCAAGACGACGACGTTAAAGGCCATCTCGGGGATGCTCAAAACGGAAGAGGGAGAAGTCACCGACGGCAGCATCGACTTTGATGGGAAGCGCATAGACCGGATGGGTCCCGAAGATATTGCTGTGTTGGGCATCAGCCAGGCGATGGAAGGGCGCAGGGTCCTCGAGCACCTCAGCGTTGAGGAGAATTTGCTCGTGGGGGCTTACTGCCGCAAAGACCGGCAAGGGGTCAAGCGGGACCTTGAAATGGTCTTTGACTACTTCCCGCCCATTAAACGCCTCCGTCGCCGGATGAGTGGCTATCTATCCGGCGGTGAACAGCAGATGCTGGTAATCGGGCGGGCTCTCATGGCGCGTCCCAAACTGATGCTTTTGGATGAACCATCGCTCGGTCTCGCCCCGCTTATGGTGCAGGAAATATATGAAATTATCCGGAGGATCAATACCGATCAAAAGATGACCATACTTCTTGTGGAGCAAAATGTCAACGCTGCCCTGGGTATCGCCAATTACGGTCATGTATTGGAGAATGGCCGGGTCGTTCTGAGCGGTCCGGCAGAGGATTTAAGAGATAATGAGGACATTCGCGAGTTCTATATGGGGCTGTCCGCGGTCGGCTCCCAAAAGAGTTATCGTGAAGTCAAGCATTACCGGCGCAGAAAGCGGTGGCTGGGCTAATAAAAGAGCAGGGGGAAATGACGATCAGGATGGAGCAAGTCTACCAGGCAAAGGGTTATACCTGGCCCAAGATACTCAAATACAATTACGAAAAATATGGCGATCATCGCAGAGCCATGCGCCACAAGTACTATGGCATTTGGCAGCCTTATACCTGGAAGGACTATTATCTCAATGTTAAGGACCTGGCACTTGGTTTACTGGCTTTCGGCTTTGAGCCTGGAGACAAGGTGCTGATTATAGGGGATAATGCCCCCCAGTGGTACTACGCCGAGCTGGCCGCCCAGGCCAACCATGGCGTGTCTGTAGGATCGTTTTCGGATTTATTGCCATTGGAGATAAAATACATTGCCGAAAATTCCGAGGCAAGATTTGCCGTCGTTGAAGGTCAGGAGCAAATTGATAAGCTTCTCCAAATCAAGGACGCGCTTCCTCTTCTCAAAAAGGTTATTTTCTGGAACTATAAGGGGCTTGCCCACTATGATGAAGATATTTTGGTCGGATATAGGGAGGCTATAACACTGGGGGAAACTTATGAAGCCGAACACCCCGGGCGCTTTGAGCAGAATGTGGAAACCGGCAAAGCGGATGACATTTGCGCCATCATTTACACCGCGGGAACCACAGGGGATGCGCCCAAGGGAGCCGTCCACACTTACCAGACATTGCGAGCGGGTGCCGATTATCTTCTGCAGCTCGACCCGTGGTCCGAGGATGATAATGTTGTCCCTTATCTGCCACCCGTCTGGATAAATGAGCAATGGATCGGGATTGGTTGCCACCTGTTATCGGCCGGCATCCTGAACTTCGCTGAAGCGCCGGAAACCCAACAGCGGGATAGTCGGGAAACAGGCCCAAGCATTGTATTCTACGGAGCGCGGCTATGGGAAAGTCAGGCGGCTATGGTGCAGGCCCGGATTTTTGGCGCAGATGCCATTAAGCGGTTTGCCTTCAGGCTGTTGATGCCGATCGGCGATAAGGCGGCCGAATTAAAGTATCGCAAGCAAAAACCAAGCCTGTTCTGGAAAATGCTTTATTCTTTCGCGGATATCATCCTATTTAGATCCATCAAACGTAGTCTGGGTTTGTCAAATGCCAGAATCTGTTATACGACCGGGGCGATACTCAGCCCGGATGCCTTCAGATTCTACCACGCGCTAAACCTTCCTCTCAAAAGCCTGTATGGATCAACAGAGGGAGGGGCTCTCACCGGTGCCAAGAATGATGACATCCATTTTGAGACGGTTGGACCTGCTCACAGGGGTGCAGAGGCAAGAATAAGCGAAACCGGTGAACTCAATTATCGGCACCCGGGTATCTTTGTCGGTTACTATAAGGACCCGGAAAGGACGGCCGCGGTGCTTAAAGACGGGTGGTTTTATAGTGGAGACAGCGGGTTCATCCGAGAGGACGGGCATGTTGTTTTTAAAGATAGGGTCCGGGACCTGGTTGAGCTGGACAGTGGCAATACTCTGGCGCCCCAGAATATGGAAAGCCGACTGAGGTTCAGTCCCTTTATAAAGGACGCCTGGGTACTTGCCGGCCCGGATCGAGCCTACGTGTCGGCGATCATCGTCATTAACTATGATAACGTCAGCAGATGGGGGGGACAAAAAAGAGTGGCTTTTACTTCCTTCGCCGAACTTTCCCAGGCGCCGGAGGTTTATGAGCTGGTGAGGCAAGATATCGACAGGGTCAACCACACGGTGCCTGCCGGCTCAAGGGTGAGGAAATACGTCAATCTCCACAAGGAATTTGACCCTGACGAGGGGGAGCTAACCAGAACCAGGAAGTTGAGAAGAGCATTCCTGGAAGAACGCTATCGCAAGCTTATTGATGCCATCTACAGTGAGAAGACTGTAGCGCCGATAGAAGCCAAGGTCGGATACCGTGACGGGCAGACGGGAACAATAAAAACCACGATTAACATCGAGTCTGTTGAAGGGGTTGGCTGATGACCTTCTTTCTACAATTAGTAGTAACCGGCCTTGCCCAAGGCATGGTCTATGCCCTGATTGCAATCGGATTTGTGATCATTCTTAAATGCTCCGAGGTGTTTAACATTGCCCAGGGACACTTTGTTATGATCGGTGGCTATCTCGGCTATACCTTTTTGGTGCCGTTCGGCCTACCGATATGGGCCGCCCTCGGAATGGCGATAGTAACGGCAATCATAATGGGGTTATTAATAGAACGCCTTATCCTGCGCCCTCTGTTGGGTGAGCCAGTACTCGCTGTAATCATGGCGACCATAGCCCTTTCCACGATATTGGGAGGGCTGGCAACCCTGCTCTGGGGTGCCGAATATAAGGCGTACCATGGATTACTGCCGACGATAACCCTGAAGGTAGGCGAGATATCCATACCCTCGGAGTCTTTAATCGGACTGATCGTGTCTATTATTTGTGTGACGATACTCATGCTCCTCTTTCGCTATACTAAGATCGGGCTGGCAATGAGGGCCACTGCCGAAGATCTCCAGGTGGTGCAGAGTGTTGGTATAAGGGCAACAACCGTCTATGCCGTCTCATGGATCATTGCCTGTGTCGTCGGTGTCATCGGCGGCATCCTGTTGGGTGGCGTATCTGGCGCGAATATGGATCTCGCTAATATCGGCCTCAAGGCATTTGCGGTAGTGCTGCTGGGTGGGGTGGACTCTATCGGCGGGGCCATTGTAGCCGGAATAAT
>DATKYC010000246.1:0-2325 GCA_035528695.1 Acidobacteriota bacterium
AACAACTATGGAGGTACGAATGAAACTAATAGAAAAGGCATTAGGAGAGGGGCGAAAAACACTTTCTGAGTATGAGTCCAAACAGGTCTTGACTGCTTATCAAATCCCGGTCACCAGGGAAATATTGGTTGATGATGTGAAGGACATCACCAAGGCCACACAAGAAATTGGTTACCCGCTTGTTTTAAAGGGATGCTCCTATGAAATCTCCCACAAGACAGAAAAGGGCCTGATCAGGGTGGACATAAGAAGTGATAAAGAGGCCAGGGCAGCCTTCGAGGAAATCATGACCAACATGGATGGGGGTGAGAAGGCAGTTTTGGTCCAGGAGATGGTGAAAGGAAAACGGGAGTTAGTCATAGGTTTAACCCGTGATGCCCAGTTCGGTCCATGCGTCATGTTTGGACTTGGAGGAATATTTACCGAGATATTGAAGGACATCTCTTTTCGTGTAGCCCCTCTTGAAAAAAGAGATGCCTTGGAAATGATGCAGGACATTAAAGGGCACAAGATTCTGGAGGCTGTCCGGGGTATGGCGGCGGTGGATCTGGATGCGCTTGCCGAAATTCTGATCAGCGTGGGCCGCATAGGTTTAGAGAATGAGAGAATCAAAGAGATTGACATTAACCCTGTGATTATCTCCGGGAGTAAACCCGTGGCTGTGGACGCTTTAGTGGTACTCAGTTAGACCTCAATTGAGTCAAACTCAATTGAGGTGATACTCTTTTCTAAGGAGAACACCATTATGGACTTTATCCGAAAGACTATAGGAGAAGGTATAAACACGATTGCACAGGAACACCCCGATAATGATGCAATTATTCACACGGAAATGGGTGCCCGGTACGACTATGGTCTTTTGTTGAGGGAAACTGGTCATATTGCCAATGGGCTCATAAAAAAGGGTATCAAGAGAGGTGACAAAGTAGCCCTCTGGGCACCGAACATTCCGGAGTGGATCATATCCATGCTGGCACTTGCAAAGATGGGAGCGATCACTGTGCCGATTGACCCGGGTGCAGGAAGAGATGACCTTCACTTTATACTTGAGCAGTCAGAATGCCGTGGCATTATCATGGCGAAAGGCCTGGAAGATGAAGCATACGTAAAAATGGTCTTAGATTTAAAAGATGAAATCCCAAACCTGGAACACGTGTTTGTGATTGCTGATAAATCCTACCCTGAAATGACACCCTGGAGTGAATTAAGGGCCATTGGGGAAGCAGTTGATCCAGGGGTGCTCAACCGCATGGAAGATGCAGTTAATCCGGAAGATCCTGTGGCCATCATGTATACGTCAGGCACTACTGGCAAGCCAAAAGGGGTAGTGGTGGATCACTTGGGCCTTATCAACAAGTCAATGTTTTCTACAGAGCGTCAGGGAGTTAATCACACGGATCGTCTCTGCCTCTTCTTTCCTCTTTTTCATATGTTCGGAAATACGTGCATCGCACTGGCAGGGCTTCTGAGGGGTGCTGCTCTTGTAATGCCTTGTCAGACCTTTGATCCTTCCAGGATACTTCATGCTATATCTGATGAAAAATGCACGGCTATTTATGCATCTCCCAGTATGATCATTTCCCTCTTAGAACATCCTGAATTCCAGAAAAGGGAGTGGAGAACGGTTCAGAAAGGAATAATCGGCGGTGCCCCCTGTCCGATGGAATTAATGAGAAGCCTTGTAGAGGATATTGGCGTATCCAATATTACTGTGGCCTACGGCATTACGGAGACTTCTTCCTGGATTACCATGACAAATCCGAATGATCCGATCGAATTAAGGGTTTCAACGATCGGGATGCCACTGACCTGCAATGAAGTTAAAATTGTGGACCCTGGCACCGGTGAAGACCTTCCGCCAGAAACCCAGGGTGAACTCTGTACAAAAGGGTTTTTAATGAAGGAGTACTACAAGATGCCTGGGGCTACAGTTGCTGCCATTGACCGGAAGGGCTGGTTCCACACTGGGGACCTTGGGGAAATGGACGAAAAAGGCTACGTAAAGATCACGGGTCGGCTAAAGGATGTCATTATCAGAGATGGTGTTGAGATCTATCCGGTTGAAGTGGAGGAAATTATATACAGACTGTCGGAGGTGTCAGAGGTCCAGGTTTTTGGGTTTCCTCATCCGGAAAAGGGACAGGAAGTTGCAGCATGGGTCAGGGTAAGGGAAGGGTGTCAACTATCCGTTGATGACCTTGCGGCACATGTTAAGAGAAATGTGGATGTTGGAGTAGCGCCTGATTATTTTAAAATCGTCTCAGATTTTCCCATGACAAGAAGCGGTAAGGTGCAAAAGTTCAAGCTGGCGGATGAGGCCCAAAA
>DATKYC010000247.1:0-3588 GCA_035528695.1 Acidobacteriota bacterium
CTGGAGAGATGGCCGAGTCGGCTGAAGGCGCTCGCCTGCTAAGCGAGTGTGGGGGGAAACTTCCACCGAGGGTTCGAATCCCTCTCTCTCCGCCATTTCAAAAAATGGGGCGTTGACCTTTGTAAAATTTTTTGTGTCTAACTTTAAAAATATTTCTTTGTAAATGTTTTCCATCCTGCGCTCTTTTCGGATCTTATGCCTTTCGATAAATACTTCCTGTGAAGCGAAGTCGAATCCGGCCCTTACATACAAGAAATAGTCTTCCGGCAGCACAACAAGGTATGCGGGTTGTGCTGATGTCGGAAAGTTCTTTGACATTTGCCTATAGGTGGCCTAAATTGCGAACAGCAAAGGAGATGAGCCGGTTCTATGAGCGAGAGAGATGGTAAGGACGAGAGAGGGGGGTCCAACGGGATAGTCCGGTGTGCCGAGTGCACTCACTTTAGATATTTTCAGAATGAAAAAGGGCACAACAGCCCCCATGCCCTAGGGAAATGCCGGGTGGAATCCTGGGATGGCAACAGGGGGCAATGGCCTATGTTTCAGCATCCGTGTAAGAATTTCTTAGGGGTGGACCGGTAGAGTCACTCCCTCACCTTTCGCCATACAGGTCCTTCCTTGGTGTCAATCACCTCTACCCCTAATCCCATGAGCTCCTGGCGCAATTGATCAGCTTTTCCCCACTCCTTATCTCTTCTCGCCAGTTCCCTTCTCTCGATCAGATCCTCGACATCCTTATCCAACCGTGGGGCTTCAAGGTCCATGACGCCAAGTACTGAATTGACGCGTTCAAGGGCCTTGAAGACCTTTTCCCTATCACCGGAAGAGAGGCCATTTCGGTCCATTTTTCTGTTGATCCGGTGGGTAAACCGGAACAGGCCTGCGAGTGAACCAGCAACGTTAAAGTCATCATCCATGGACTCTAGAAACGAGCGTCTCAGGTCATAGATTACCTGGTCTGTGTCTGGATTAGGGGGCCCAGGTTTGCAGACATGGAGCTTTTGAGCAAACCCGTTGAGGTGCGCAACGGTATTCTTGGCCGCTTGTAATTTAGGGGGAGAAAAGCTTATAGGCTTTCGGTAGTGGCGACTGAGTAACCAGAATCGGATCTCCGGGCCGGTATAACCTTGATCCAGGAGATTTCGTAGAGTTAGGTTGTCCTCCGAGACCCGGGTAGGTTTCTTGCCATTTATCATGACCAACTCATTGTGGACCCAGTAGTTGGCAGGTGGTTTATCTGTGATGGCTTGACTGATGGCGATTGCATTCTCGTGGTGAGGGAAAACCAGATCAACGCCGGCAGTATGTATGTCATAGTTGGGTCCAAGGTATTTGAGGGCCATTGCAGCACACTCTATGTGCCAGCCCGGCCTGATATTCCCCCACTGGGTTTCATAGAAAATACCCTTTTTCAGCTCATTGAGGGTAGATCTCTTGAGGAGTGTGAAATCCCGGGGGTTTTCCTTTTCATACTGGTCCAGGTCCACGGTTTTCCCAAGCCTGATTTTTTCTAGATCTATGCGGGAAAGGGTCCCGTAGCCCTTGAATCGAGATATGTCAAAGTAAATAGAGCGGAATTTTTCATAGGCGTATCCTCTCTCAAGCAATTTTTGGGTGAGCTTTATCATGTCGCCCACGTGCTCACTGGCCCTGGGATAAGCGGTAGCCCTTTTTATATTGAGCTGGTCGAGATCCTCCATGAATGCTTGGTAGTATTTATCAGTAAAATCCTTCAAGGACATGCCGGCCTTCTCGGCACCCTCGATGGTCCGGTCATCCAGGTCTGTGACGTTCATGATATGAGTAACCAGGTAGCCTTTGAGTTCCATATAACGGCTGATCAAATCGGAGAATACAAGACGCCTGCACTCACCCAAGTGGATCGAGTGGGAAAGGGTGGGACCGCAGGAATAAATGCTGACACGGTTTTCTTCAATGGGGATAAACTCCTCCTTCTTACGGGTCAGGGTATTATAGATGCGCGCCCCAGATTTCTTTTTGGCTACAAACAAGGGGGTACTCAGATATCTCTCACCACCGTCCGGTAGAATGACAACGATTCGACCTTTTTGGATCTCCTCGGCAACCCTAAGAGCTGCCGCCATGGCAGCACCCGAGCTCATTCCCACGAATATGCCCTCTTTTTGAGCCAGCAGACGGGAGGTGTAGTAGGCTGCTTCGTCGTCAATATTGATTATCCGGTCCAGCCTCTTTTTTTCGAAAATCCCTGGTGTGTACGATTCTTTCATGTTTTTTAGGCCTTGAATTTTGTGGCCCAGGTAAGGTTCGACCCCGATTATCTTGACCTCAGGTTTGAGTTCCCTGAAGCGCCTGCTGAGCCCCATGAGGGTGCCTGTGGTGCCCATGGTTGCTACTATTACGTCTAGATCACCCTTTGTCTGCTCCCAGATCTCTATTGCGGTTCCATAGTAATGGGACCTCCAGTTGGCCTCGTTGTTGAACTGATCAGCGAGCCAGTATTTCCCAGGTGCTTCTTTTGCCAGCCTGTAACCGTATTCAATGGCACCATCAGTTCCCATGTGAGCGGGGGTGAATTGTATCTCTGCACCCAATGCCCTGAGGATTTTCACGCGCTCCTCGCTCACCGCCTCAGACATGGTGAGAAGAACACGGTACCCTTTGACAGCAGCCACAAGGGCTAGGCCTATGCCGGTATTTCCACTGGTAGCCTCAAGGATAATCTTGTCTTTTGTCAGATCACCCCTCTTTTCAGCTTCTTCAATCATATACAGCGCGGGCCTGTCCTTTACCGATCCCCCTGGGTTAAAACATTCAAGCTTGGCAAGGATTTCTACATTTGTGTTCGGATTGAGTCTGTTTATCGGAACCAAGGGGGTTCTACCAATCTGGTCGAGGATGCTATTGGGTTTCGCGCTCATCAGTTCATACTCCGTGGTGCGGCCTTGAAAAAGCTGTAAGGATGATAATTAACATAGGCTATGTAATCTATAAAAATCCATTTCACTTTGCAAGTCCATTAAAGGGCGGAGCAAGATCCCCGGCGACCCGAAAGGGATTCCCTTGCTCTATGCTACCGTCAGCCTTGTAACTATGTGCTCAGGCGCGGGAGAGACATGAGGAGTGGAAGGGATAGATCTGATGGGATCTTTTCAATGTTTTTTCAATGAGGGCCTTGACATTTGAGAAGTTGTTGTTAAATTCAAAATCTAAAATCGAAACACCTCTTTTACCAATTTGTCACGGCTTTGGGAAAAGAGGATTTCTTTAGATCCAGAAACATCTTTTTGCATAGTAGGTATCTAGACGTATTAGAAAGAGGCTGAAAAGTGTTTTCATGTTTGAATCGCATGATTTTCAGCCCCTGGAAGAGTCTAATAATAATTAAGATATCAGAAGGAGATATTGAAGATGAAAGTAAGACCGCTACATGACCGTGTAATCGTAAAAAGAGTTGAGGAAGAGGATAAAACCAAGGGTGGCATTATCATTCCCGATACTGCCAAGGAAAAACCGATAGAAGGAAAGGTTATTGCCGTGGGTAATGGTAAGGTGCTCGAGAGTGGCAAAAAGATCCCTCTTGAAGTGAAGAAAGGCGATCGGGTCCTT
>DATKYC010000248.1:0-2275 GCA_035528695.1 Acidobacteriota bacterium
GCCCTTCTTTTTGAGAATGTAAAGGATTATGATTCTCCAGTGCTCACCAGTGTCTGCACCACCACGGAAAGACTGTCGCTGATCATGGGTATGCCAAAGGATTCATCCTTGGTAGACCTTATGAGGCATTGGGTAGAAAAGGGAGAGACCAAGGTTCCCCCTAAATTAGTTGATACTGGCCCTTGCAAGGAAAACAAAATGATGGCCGACGAGGTCGATCTTTTCAAGTTCCCCGTGCCCAAGTTCTTCCCCATGGATGGTGGACGGTTTTTCGGAACAGCCCACTTTGTGGTCACTAAGGACCCGGAATCGGATTGGGTCAATGTGGGGACTTACAGACTGCAACTCCTCAATAAGAACACACTGGGAACCCAGTTTATAAAAGGGAAGCACTCCGATATCATGCTCAAGAAATACCAGGCCATGGGCAAACCCATGCCCGTGGCAGTTGTGGTGGGATGTGATCCCCTCATGTTCCTCATGGGCGCAGCCAGATTGTCCGCATTTCAGTCTGAGTATGATTTAGCCGGCGCTATCCGTGGGGAGCCCATTGAAGTTGTCAAGTGCGAGACGAATGACCTGATTGTCCCGGCCACATCAGAAATCGTGGTGGAAGGAGAAGTGGATGCTGATAAGTTTCTGGAAGAAGGTCCCTTTGGCGAATACACGGGCTATTATTCAGGCGTAGGCTCCGATCCCCGGAACTATATAAAGGTCAATTGCATCACCCACCGGAATAACCCCATTTTTATGGCTACAACTGTGGGCCGGGCCGTTACGGACACACACATGACCATGGCCCTCACCTATGGCTCCACCCTGTGGCAGCAGCTTGTGGACATGAAGATACCCGGCATCAAGGCTATCTACTGCCCGCCCGAGGGATCAGGAAGATTCCTGGCCATCATCTCCGTGAAGCAGATGTATCCCGGGCACGCCGACCAGGTACTCACCGCTGCTATCTCAACGGAGATGGGGGCCTATGGTCTCAAAACCGTCATTGTAGTGGATGATGATATTGACCCCTGGGATATCTCCCGCGTCATGTATGCCTTGAGCTTCAGATTTCAGCCCAACAGGTCCCAGGTCATCAAGCGGGGAAGATCCACACCGTTAGACCCTTCCCTTCCCATAAACGCAAGGGAGATAACAGGCAGGCTGCTCTTAGATGCAACCATCCCCTATGATTGGAAGGAAAAACCAATACCCATTGAGCTTGATCCGGATGTAGTTAAAAAAATAGAGGCCAGATGGTCTGAATTAGGGTTTTAGAACGTACTCAAATTATGGATGCCTCCTCAAGATGTAGTAGGGTAAAAACTGGCATCAAGAGGAGGTGTTCTTCAGCAATAGTTTGGAGGTGAACAATGATAATAGCTGTGATCGGCATGCTCGATGAGAGGGAAGAAAGCCTGCAGCTCATAAAGGATCACATAGAGGGAAGAGGGCATAAAACCATACTTATTGATATCAGCATCGGTACCGGCGCTATTACGTCTGCCTTGAAGGCAGACGTCAACTGCGAGGAAATAGCCGGTATCAGTGAGACAACGGTTGATAACATAAGAAACATGTTGGCCAAAGAGAGGGATAAGGCTACCTCGCTTGTAGCTGAAGGTCTGGGCAAAAAGTTGCAGGGGCTTTATCAGACAGGAGGCCTGCATGGCGTTATAGCCGTAGGCGGGATGACAGGAACGTTCATTACCCTCACTGCCATGAAATCGTTGCCTTTCGGTCTGCCCAAGCTCCTGATCTCGAGTGTGGCGGCCATGCCGGCATATGCAAAGAAGCTTGCAGAATACTTCGGGGTCAGAGATATCACCGTGATGCATAGTGTGGTTGATACCGTGGGTGCAAATCCGCTGGTCAGGAATTTGATGATCAATGGCGCTGGAGCAATAAGCGGAATGGTTGAGGAGTATGAGGCGCCTAAGAAGGAGGAAAAACTGTCAATTGCTATTACCGAATTTGGCTTCTGCGATAAGGGTGCCCACTATGTCAGAGAATCCCTGGAAAAAGATTATAATATTGTGTCTTTTCATGCTACCGGGATAGGTGAGAAGGCGGCAGTAGACCTGGTCGGCCAGGGCTTATTTGAGGCCTTTATTGATCTCGTGCCGGGCGGCTTTAGTGAATATCTCTTAGGGGGAAACCGTGCCGCCGGTCCAGACAGGCTCGATGCAGCCTGCAATCAAGGCAAACCCTATATCCTGTCTCCATGCGGGTTTGACATGATTAGTTGCGGTCCCATTCAGAGGAGAGACGAAGGAGATCC
>DATKYC010000249.1:0-5243 GCA_035528695.1 Acidobacteriota bacterium
TGGGGCAATTGATCAAGGCTTATGTGGTTTTGCAGAGTGAGGCCAGAGGCAAGATCTCCGAGGAAGAGATTATTGAATTTTGCAGAAAGAATCTGGCCCATTACAAGATTCCCAAGATTGTCGAATTCCGTGGGGAACTCCCAAAGACGGACGTGGGGAAGGTCTCCCGGAGGGAGTTGAGGGAAGAGGCGGAGGAGACCTGATATGGGCACCGCCTTTCTGGAAATCGAGTCACTGAATAAGGACTTCGGGGGGCTGCGAGCTGTCAGCAATGTCAGTTTTACCATGGGCCGGAACGAGATAGTGGGTTTGATCGGCCCCAATGGCGCTGGGAAGACAACCCTGCTCCGGCTCACAACAGGGGTATTGAAACCTGATTCTGGCGGCATTCGCTTTAAGGGCAAAAACATTGTCGGGCGTAAGACCTGGGATATCGTCAACCGAGGGATAGCCTGTACCTTTCAGAATATGAGGCCTTTTCGGCGTCTCCCTATCATTGCCAACGTCATGGTGTCCTGTCTTTCCCCACGGGCCATGAAAAGGGGGGAATGGGTCAAAAGAGTGGAAGCCAGGGCTATGGACGCCTTGGAATTTGCGGGTATCTCAGACATGGCCCTAGAAAAGGCCTCTACCCTTTCCCAGGGCGATCTGAAGAGGCTGGAGGTTGCCCGGGCCGTAGCAACAGAACCGGAATTACTCCTCCTGGACGAACCTTTCGGCGGGTTGAGCCCTGCTGAAACAGATCTTATGGCCAACTCCATTAAGAGGCTCCACAAAGGCGGCCGCTTTGGCCGATTGCACAGTGAAGGCCCGGCCATGATCATCGTGGAACATAAGCTTCAGCAGTTGATGAAAATCGTGGATCGGATCGTTGTGCTTAATTTCGGGACCATCATCGCTGATGGGACCCCTAAGGACGTCGTAAATAACCCGAAAGTTATTGAGGCCTATCTCGGCCAAGGAGACATCTAACGTTGCTGCTGGAAGTGGATCATTTGACGGTGTGCTATGATAAGGCCATGCTCATCAACGACTTGAGCATGGGCGTTGAAACCGGTGAACTGGTCAGCCTGGTGGGACCCAATGGGGCCGGTAAATCAACGCTTCTCAGGGCCATCACCGGGCTAGTGGCCTGGGAAAGGGAGATCACGCGCAGGTCAACCGGGGGGGACATAATCATTGAGGGTAAAGTAACCTTTGACGGGGAGAGAATAGATCTGATACCCGCGCATGAAATTGTCAAAAGAGGCCTGATTCACTGCCCTGAAAGGAGAAGACCCTTTCGGGAGATGACGGTATTTGACAATTTACTGGCAGGGGCTTACCTCCTAAAAGAAGAAAATGAAATTCAAGATAACCTGGATAAAGTGTATCAGCTATTTCCTGCACTTCAAGGGCGATCACATCAAATCTCGGGGACCCTCTCCGGCGGGGAGCAGCAGATGCTTGCCATCGGCAGGGCTTTGATGTCTCGACCCAAACTGTTGTGTATTGATGAGCCTTCCACCGGCCTGGCCCCCATTCTGCGAGCAGAGGTATTTGAAAGAATTAGAGAGATCCTCAACTTAGGAATCACTGTCCTTCTTGTTGAACAGGAAGTGAGTACGGTCTTTAAAATGGCCTCCCGCAATTACGTCCTTTCCTCTGGCAAAATCATTGCCGAAGGAACCGGCGACCAGTTGCTCCAAGATGAGGTCATTCGTAAAACCTACCTCGGCCTTTGAAATAGGATATTTTTGTCATTGTTTCGGACTTCGTGCTTCGGATTTCGAATTTTTCCCGAAAAAAAAGGTTTTCGGTCAAACACTATTTAGTTCCGTCTTCAAAAGAGCCAGAACCAGACTACCAGTCGTAGTCTTCCCTTTCGACAATAGTGGCTACACCTTGCCCTCCGCCAACACAGGCGGTAGCACAACCATAACGCCCGCTTCTTTTTTGTAAAATGCGAGCCAATGTTCCCACCAACCTGGCGCCTGTGGCTCCTAAGGGATGGCCGATAGCAGTCGCGCCACCCATGACATTGACCTTGTCAGGGTCTATCCCAAGTTCCTTGATGCAATGAAGAGCCACAATACAAAAGGCCTCGTTGATCTCCCAAAAATCTATATCAGAGGCCTTGAGGCCCGCCTTTTCTAAGGCCTTTTTGCTGGCCGGTACCGGCCCTTCCCCCATGACCGTTGGGTCCACACCGGCAAAACCGATGGAGCGCAAGGTGGCCAGGGGTGTAATCCCCTTTTTTTTGGCGGTCTCCTTGGACATGAGCACCATGGAAGCGGCCGCAGCATTCAGCGGAGAGGAATTGCCCGCTGTGATCACGCCGTCCTTTTTAAAGGCCGGTTTGAGATCAGCCATGCCCTCTACAGTGGCATCATGGCGTATGGCCTGGTCCTTTTCCACCAACATAACGCTGCCGTCGTCCTGTGTTGCCTTGATGGGCATAATCTCACCATCGAAAAACCCCTCCGCCTGGGCCTTGGACGCCAGCTGGTGAGACCTTACGCCCCATCGATCCATGTCCTCTTTGGTGAAGTCCGTTTGAGAGAAGAGTTTCTCTGCGGTAAGGCCCATATTCATGCTCGTCATCATGTCCCAATGCTGATGGGATGGGTACAAGAAAAGAGTCATGTTGGGCGCAACCAGGCCTCGATCCACCGTATAGCCGCCCATAGGTATCCGGGTCATGTGCTCGTAGCCGCCCACAAGAACAATATCCGCGAAGTCCTGTGCAATTTCCATAAAGCCTATTTGGATGGCTGCCATGGCCGATCCGCATTGCTGATCCACGAACTTGGCGGGAATGGTTTCAGGGAAATTTGCAAGGAAGATGGGAAAGCGCCCGCCGTAGGACCATTGCTCTCCTACGGCTGTGGCACATCCCACGAGAAAATCGTCGATTTCTTTTGGATCGACCCCGGTCCTTTTAATGACCTCCGGAAGCAACTTGGCCAAGAGTTCATCACCTCTCATTTTGCAAAACCAGTCCCTTGCCGGGTCTCTTGGCCTGGAGCGGGACTGCGCTGTCCTTAGATAGCCTGCAATAACTACTTCTTTCATTGGTAAACCTCCCCTTATGATTTTTAATTTTAGATTTTAGATTTGCTCGGTAACCTTCGGAAAATCGGTTAATCCACGTAAAATCTTTTTCCGGAGTTGGCCATTTCTTTGACCAGGTTGGCGGGTTTGAAGCGGAGCCCATATTTCTTTTCAAGCTCCACAAGCTTTTCATACACGTTCTTTATGCCCCACTTATCAGCATACCGGAGGATACCGCCCCGGTAAGGAGGAAATCCAGTGCCGTAGATCATGGCCAGGTCCATATCCTGTGGCCGGTCGCAGATGCCTTCCTCCATCATAAGTGCAGCCTCGTTGATACCAAGAGCCAGCATAACATCCACGATCTCCTGCTTGGACATCGCCTTGGGCGTCACCCGATTTTCCTTAAGATACTTCTGCACCGCTTCCACCACCCTTTGGTTGGGCACAGGCTCTTCACCACTATAGTCAAAATACCCTGCCCCAGTTTTACGCCCATAACATCCAGTTCGGTAGACCACTTCCGTGAGGGGATGGACCTTATACCGCTCGCCCAATCTCCGCTCAAAAGTCTTTCCCACATGGTAGTTAATATCTATTCCCGTAAGGTCAGCTAAGGTTGCAGGCCCCATGGGCATGCCGAAATCCAACATGGCCTCTTCCATCACCGCGCCATCTACCCCCTCGGCGGACAAGTGCACGGCTCCTCCAAAAAGACCTCCAAGCTGTCTTGACACATAAAAACCCGGGCCGTCATTGACCACTATGGGGATCTTTTTAATAGCCTTTGCAAAGGCCACGCTGGTAGCCAGAGTCGCGTCAGAGGTCTTCTCAGCACTTATGACCTCCAGAAGCTGCATCCGGTGTGCCGGATTAAAAAAGTGTAGCCCGATCATCCGGCCGGGGTCTGACAGAATCTCTGCCATCTCAGTGATGGGAAGAGCCGAGGTATTGGTCGCGAAGATCGTATGGTCCGGACAGATCCGTTCAAGTTTTTTCCAGATGTCCTGCTTGACCTTCATGTCTTCCAGCACGGCCTCGATGACCAGGTCCACCTCCTTCGTGTCCTCCAGTGAGGTGGTGGTAGTCAGCTGGTTGCCGATCATGTTGCCCAGATCGGTCTCGGTCATCATCTTTTTCTTGATGGGATAATCAAAGGTCTTACGAACCGACGCTATCCCTTTCTCGATAGCCTCATCATTGATGTCCCATAGAACCGTCTCAAACCCGCCCTTAAGCAGCACACTAACTATGCCGGAGCCCATGACCCCGCCACCCAACATGGCCACCTTTTTGATTTCTGCAGGCTTGACACCTTCTATACGCGGAAGCCTACCCGCAGCTCGTGTGTTGAGGAATATGCCGATGAGATTCTTCGCAACCTCTGAGACTGCGCAGTCGGCAAACAGGCCTACTTCCTTCTCGATATCCGCCTCAATATCATAGCTCAGGCCCTTCTCGATCGCCTCAATAGCCTTGAAGGGGGCGATATAACCTTTGGCCTTTTGCGCAGCTGTAAACTTGGAGTAGTTTACGAGGGCCGTCTTTTCCGAAAAACTGGGAATTCGATCATTTCTGTTACGAGTCATACGCAACTGCTGGTTCAGGTCCCCCCTGACAAAACGGCCTGCAGCTTTCAGTGCCGCATCCAGCAGTTGATTGGCTTCGACCACTTCATCCACAAGCCCTCTGCTGTAAGCCTTATCAGCTTTTATAGGTTTTCCAACAGTGATCATTTCCATGGCATTGGGTAGACCGATCAACCTCGGCAGTCTCTGAGTGCCGCCGGCCCCAGGAATAAGGCCGATTTGCACCTCTGGCTGTCCCAAGTTTACCCCATTGGCAGCAACACGGTAATGGCAGACCATGGCGGTTTCGAGGCCACCTCCCAGGCAATTGCCGTTAATGGCCGCTACCACAGGTTTTGGGCCGACTTCAATACTGCTTAGGAACTGTGCAAATCCCAAAGCTATTTGAAAAATCTTACCCCTGTCTTTCACCTTTTGTAGCTGAGTGATGTCCGCCCCTGCAATAAAATTCTTCCCGGTTCCTGTGATAACAATGGCTTTAACATCATCATCGCCAAAAGCCTCTGTGATGGCCTCCCTGAAATCTTCGCCGAGTTGCGGGGACATCTGATTGACCGGCGGATTGTCGATCGTAAACACAGCCACACCTTCCTTAATTTCAACCTTTATGGTTTTGTAATC
>DATKYC010000250.1:0-11113 GCA_035528695.1 Acidobacteriota bacterium
GTAGTGGCGCCGAGCACAGTTCCCGGCCGCAACACTAACTGATTCAGTTCCGGGTGCTCATTGCGATAGCGGGCCAGCATCTCCTCCACAAGCCTTTTGTGGTGGGAGTAGGCGAACTCAGGGTTACCCCGCAAGGCGTCGTTCTCGTCCAGCCATTCCGGGTTGTCCGCATAGTAGCCGTATGCCGCGCCACTGCTCGTTATGATCAGTTTTTTAGCTCGGGACTCAAGACAGGTATTAAGGACATTTTCAGTGCCCAGAACATCCACTGAATACTCGAACTCGCGGTTGGATTTCCGGCCTGGTGTGACAATGGTGGCCAGGTGGACTACGGTGTCAATGGAAAATCGCCTGAAGACGTCAATCAGCTCAGATGACCGTATGTCCGCTGTGACATAGTCGATTCCCGTGAGGCGTTCATCTGGCGGTGTTTCACGCACGTCTGCGGCCACTACTGTTTTGAGGTCCCGCCGGTCCCGGGCCAGGGCTTCTATAAGTTGCCGGCCAATATAGCCTCCTGCCCCGGTGACCAGTACTGAATTCCGTTTTCTGTTGGATCCATTCATCATGCCGCCCCGTCAGGGTCTCCCGGCAGGGGTATCCGGGACCAGAACGTGTCCACGCTCAGGCCGGCGATGATATGCCAGATGCCCCACCATGCGGCAACAATGGCCATGCCGCCCAGTCCCTCAAAGAACCCGAAGATTAAAACCAAACCCAGGGCCGAGTTCTGAATGCCCACCTCGATGGTCACAGCACGCACATCCCGTTTATCCAAACCCAGTAGCCGGCTTGACCAGTACCCCAGGCTCAGGGCAAGGGCGTTGTGGATGAAGACCACAAAGGCAACGATACCAATGACCTTGAGAAAGATGTGCCAGTTGGCTCCAAGTGCCGCGCCAACAAAACCGATGAAGACCAGGAATGAAAATACTTTAAAGGGCTTGCGGATCTTATCGGCCAGAAAGGGGAAAAAGCGGGAGATCAGCATGCCTGCAACCAGAGGCACACCCAGGATCATGAATATAGTGACAAAGACGTCTAAGGGGTTCAGGCTTACCCGGCGCAGAATCGAGGCTGTGGCAGAGTTGAGGCTGCCCCAAAAGGCCAGATTAGCGGGTGTCATGACAATGGCCGCGGCCGTGGACACGGCGGTCATGCTCACTGATACGGCGGCATTGCCCCTGGCCAGGTAAGTCATGATGTTGGACAGATTACCCCCGGGACAGGCGGCGACGAGCATCATACCAAGGGCCATGGATGGCGTTATCGGAAGGAAAAGGGTCAATAGAAAGGTGAAGGCCGGCAAGAGGATGAACTGGGCACCCAGGCCAATGCCAGGGGCCTTGGGCGACACGATGATCCTCTTGAAATCATCCAGTTTCAGTTCCAATGCCACCCCCAGCATCATTAACCCGATAACCACGTTGAGACCTAAAACGGCCTGGGCATTGAAATTCAGGCGAATCTGATCAATAGCTGCTGCATCCATATTACTTTCCTGCCGGCTCCTTGTGCATGTTCTTGAACTGTAAGAGGCCTGGGGCCCACATGTGCTTGACCGGGTCCACGTCCACATGGATGACCGCGCACTTATCCGAGGCAAGGCAGCGCTCAATAGCCGGTGCAAGGTCAGCGGGATCGGCCACACGTTCACCATGCGCACCCATGGCCTGGGCCAGCTTGTCAAACTCGATCTCCCCCAGATCGGTGTTTATTGTCTCCTCTGGCCCTAAGGACTTCTTTATCATGGTCTTGACAGGCCTCAGGGCGAACTGCTGGTTTATCTTGACCATGCCCCACTGTTTGTCACAGCAGACAAGGAATATAACTTTTAAGTTGTTGCGGACTGCAGTCTCGATCTCCTGCGGATGAAATCCCAACGCGCCGTCGCCGATAATACAGTAGACCTGGCTTCCGGGCCGCGCCACTGCTGCACCAAGGGCCTGCCCCACGCCAGCGCCCAGCATGCCGAAGTGGTGAGTAGAGAGCTGGGTGTTGGGCACACGGATCCGATGATAGAAGTTTGCCCAGACTGCCGTGTTACCCCCATCAAAAATCACCACTGCGTCGTCCTCAAATACCTCCCTGCAAACCGAGGCCACATGGGCCGTGATCATGGGCACAGACCTGTCAGACAGCTTTTCGTCTAACTTTGCACGGTCCTTATCCCTTTCTTTTGCGAGATTTACCACCTTCTGTCGCCGGGACTCCATAGGGATCTCGGATTCCATGTCCCTTAGTCTTTCCAGCAACTGGTTGAGAAACAGCTTCACATCGGCAAGAATGGACAGCTCTGTTGGCTTGTTGACCCCCAAGACTTCCTCGTCTATATCCACCTGGATTAATTTCTGTTCGGATGGCAGCCTCCAGTAGGGAGCCTTGCCCCACCAGTCGGTCTCCCCCAGCCGGGAGCCCAGGCACAGGACCAGGTCGCCTGTGTTTCGCACCTGATTTACTGCCTTCACATGGACCATGGGCCATGAGAGCTGTGATATCTCGGGCAGGACGCCACGAGCCGACCACGAGGTCGTCACGGGAGCATGAAGGATCTCAGCCACCCTGGACAGCTCATCATAAGCGCCTGCGTGTATTATACCGCTCCCCGCATGAATGACAGGAAGATCCGCCTCCACGAGCATGTGTGCGGCCCGTTCCACCTGTTCGGAAGAGGGATGTATGGGATCTGTACGGCGATACTGGCGGGGGGCCCAGAAGCCGTTCATTTTATCCTTTCCGTTCATCAGGTCATCGGGAACATCTAAGTGGACCACCCCGGGCCTTCCCTTGTAACACATTCGCAGTGCCCGTCGCATCAGTTCCGGGATACGGGCAAAAGAGGAGGCCGAACCCGACCATTTGGCCATGGGCTTGATGACCGCCACCTGGTTGAAGTACTGGTATGCCCCGCCCCGGTCCGGGCAAATGATACCTGTGCGGCGAGAACTGGTAATCAAAAGCACCCTGTTACCCTCAGCGTTCTCCACTGCCACCCCGGCCAGGACATTGGCCACTCCGGGGCCACTGCTGGCGATGCAGACCCCCAGCTTACCGGTCAGCCTGGCGTAAGCCCCGGCCATATGAGCTGCTGTGGCCTCGTGTCGGGGTGTGATGAGCTCAATGCCGTTGGGTTTGAAGTTGGAATAGAGGCCGAAATAGGTACCGTCAATGATGCCGAATACCTTTTCAACACCCTCTTGCTTGAGCATTGTGGCGATGACTTCACCGCCTGCCATAGTTGTCATATATCCCTCCTCAAATACCGCAGAGCCGGAAAGTCAACTAACACCCCTAAAAGGGGTGGCTTGAATGGTGACCCTAAAAGGGTCCAAATATGTAAATAAAATGAATTTAAATGACAAAGGTCAAAGCCCAAATTTCAAATAAATGTCAAATGACAAATGCTAAAAAATATATATCCACCCATTAATTCAAACGCAGCCTACACTGGTGAAGGTGCACAATAGGAAAAAGATAAATAACTGATCGTTTTGGAAAACATTTTGACATTGGGGTTTTGGATTTGATTTGACATTTGGATTTTGTCATTTGAACTTTATTCCATCAAATCTGTTTATGGTTTTAAGGCATGGTGGTGTTAAGTCCGACAAACGTGCCGCCGTTCTTCTGACATAACACTCGCATGAGGGTGGCAAAGCGTTTTCCGGTGTCACCGATCCCCCGGGGATCACCCACCAGGACGGGGAAACCAACAGCATGTATACGAACCAGGTGCTCCCCTCCCGGTCCCGTCCTATTTATTCTATCCACCTCACGGATGACAGATTCCGGGTCATGCCCACTGTACTCATCGCCAAAGACATACAGACTGATTTTTTTACTCGGATCATAATAGGTTCTGATGGCCGCTGTAATCCCTTCCACCGGACTGCTGTTGCTGAAGGCACGCCAGGTTCTCAATCCGGAAACAATCGCCTTACGACGCGCCGGGCTATCAGGAATCCACTTACCACGGTACTGGTTAAACATGTAGTCTCCCATATCGTTCATGATTTGGATACCCTTCACCTTAGGGTACACCTCCAGGGTCTCTCGCAGTTTTTTTTGCACCAGGCCCCATGCGTACCTCTGCATACTGCCGGAGGTATCGATGATAAAGATTATGTATTCACTATCCACAGGAATACCTCCAATGGACCTGTCGATTCTCCGCGGTTGCTTTTTCAGGAGCCGTTTCATCTCTTCTGTCAACTCCTGTAAGGCCCTGGCCAACTTACCCTCGATGATATTCTGTACAGCGGCATCCTTCTTGGATGCGGCAAACTCTCCTTCAATTTTTGACCAGTCTCCTTGAAGGCGGGCGATTTTTATCTTTTCTTCCGAGAGCTGCTCCTTTTTCCCCTCCAATTCACGATTCAGCACCCTGGCTTCGCCCCGAATATCGTGGAGTTCCTCTTCAAGCCTGACAATCACCGATTGAAGATCTTCCCGCACTTTTTCTATGATCACTGGCTGGGCAAATTTCGACAGCACAAAAAGCAGGATAATAGCACCAAAACCGCAGCAGATGCAATCCAGAAAGGACAGACTAAATATTTCGATGTCTCGTCGACGTAATTTCATAAAGTGTGATGCAACCCGTTCTTTTGACCCTGAATATCCCTTCAGAAGAAACATGGAGTGTTGGAGTATTGGAGCGATGGAGTGTTGTACATAGGAACGCCTCGCTCAAGACTGAAAAAAACCCTCCAACCTTATACCCTCTGCTCTCCGCTCTTTGCCCTCCGTCCTCTGCCCTCTGCTCTCTGCCCTCCGCTCTCTGCCCTCTGCCCTTAAACCCGATCATGGCCAGTCTCGGGACGGACAAAAAAATGATCCCCGGGTATCCTTGGCCAGACGCCAAAAAACACTGGCCGCGAGGGGATCGCCTTCCATGGGATACAGAATAATGTTTACCGGCACCCCTGTGGGCAGCCTGCGCACCGCTTCTTTAAACAGATCCAGCCGCTTCTTACCGGAGACCCTTTTGGTCCAGGGTTTACGCGCCCCCATGGTCGGCAGGCTGTCTGTGAGCAGGAAAATATTATCAGGCGCAGGTTTCATCTCGCTTAAAGCGTTGAACCCATTCAGCAGGCTGGTCCCTTTCTGGGGCACCACCTCCCGCATGCGATCAACGGTCTCATTCAACTTGTCAACGTCACCCGCATCCAGCCACCTTCCCCTGGTGCTCCCAATCAATGGTGTGGCGATCTCGTTAAAGGTGTACACCTGAAATTTACTGGTTTGGGGAAGTTGAGTGGTCAACCAGTCTATGGTAGCTATTGCCTGCTGCCACTTTTCAGATTTTAATTTCTCTTCATCCTTGAGGTTTCGCCTGCGGATGATCCCTACAATGGACTCGTCAAGCATACTGGCCGAGGCATCCACCAGAATAAAAATCCTGTTTCCTCCCAGCTTAAGATCTGTCAAGTACTGACGATCGCCCTTTCCTGGAAAAACGCGCAATTTTGAACCATACTCATCATCCGCCTTGCTCCCAGCCTTGAGCCGCTTCACATCCTCTTCCTTTGACTTGAGGTCCGACTTCAGTTTCTTTATATGTGCTTTATCAGCGAGGGTCTCATCCTCAAAATAGGCCAGCTCCACCTTTTTTTCCTTGCTCGTCTCAATCAATTCCCTGGAGAGCCCCTCGGTTTTGGCCAATTCCTCCAGGATTTTCTCCAGGGCATTGCGGGCCTCGATCAAACCCTTTGTACCCTGAAGCACTTCCTTCTCCATCCGGGAAACTTCGCCGTGGAGATCCGAAGTTAATTCATCCCGTTGTGCTGCGCTTTTGGCGTTTACAATCACAAACAGTAGAATGACCGCTCCCAGACCGCAGCAAATGCAGTCCAGAAAAGAGAGGCTGAAGACGCTTATTCTTCTACGTTTCATTCCTTCCCACGCAGGCTATGAGTTGGAGCTCTTCCCCGGGTGTTCCCACTCTGATGATCTGGCCAAGCTTAAGAACAGCGGTTTTGGTCACCCTGACTTCATCCACAAAGGTCCCATGGGCACTGTGGTCTGTCAGGATAACATTGCCGCCTTGAAACTGAAGTGAGCAGTGTCTCTTGGAAACACCTGCCAAGTCGCCCTCCATGCGTATATCAATCCCATCCCGGATGCCGCCAGAGCCAACTGTAAGTGGCAAGTCAGAAAGGGGATAAGCCGCGGAACGGTAGAGCAAATGTGTAGGGCGTAGATCACCATGGGATATGGGCTGCACGGGACGTGGACGTGCCGTGGATGGTGGCTTTGACCTCTGCCATGGGCGACTCGTCAAAAACGATACTCCTCGTCCGGTTCCCTGGGTGGAAGAGTGATCCCAGAGATCCAACGCCCCAAAAGCACCGCATCCAGGTTCCAACTCGATGAGCTGAGCACCAGCTATTCCGGCCAGCATCTCCCTGCAACCTGGCAGGCGACTCATACGGTGTGTCAACTGGAAGGTCACCGGTTGCCCCGGTTTCCCATGGCGCTCCCGCATGTCCGCGATCAATTGGTGAATTTCTTTGAACACCGCCTCACCTTTTTTTACAAAAAGATCACGGGACAAGCTGACACGATAGCTTTTCGAGTCTGCCCTCATCTCAAACATAACGGAGGGATTCTGTTGAAGCGCCGCGATAACAACAGGCAACCTGCTATAGAGTTCTTGTTCAAACGCGGCCTGATGCAGGGGATCAAAACGGGTGGTCCGGACAAATTCCTCCGCAATGGTCTTTACCCATTCCGTATAAAGGTGGTTCAAACCCCTGCCCTCCCCTGTTACTGAATCTTTCTGAGTGAGGTGTTCCCCCTGCTCAAGGAAGGTAATTTCGGACCGGTGCAGATGAATATCTATATGCAACAGCATGCGATCAGGGCATGGCTTCGATGCAGCGGCCACTGAAAGGGCTACCATGCCCTTTGAGGGAATAGACAACTCTTCAGCGATACCCAGGATAAGTCCCAGTTGATCCCGGCTCAAGAATCCAGGGACCGCAATGACAAGCTCATTACCGTGTTCCCTGATCTTTTCCCAGATCCGGGCCAGATGGGCATAAGCCATCTCTGCGTGGTTACGCGCATAATTGTTAGGCTGCTTCAGAGGCTGTGTATTTAATTGATCCCAGAAGGAGTTATTGAACTGCAGCGGGTTGAGGTGTGCCTTACCCTCGGCCGCCCGGCCAACGACCAGTTGGTCCTTGCCAGGAAGGGCGAATCCAGGGCTCTCCTGGTCCACCCCGTCAATGTGAAGCAGTCCCAGAGGGTCTTTTGCCGCTGCCATGATACCGGCATCGCTCAATTCTAAAGCAAGTAAATCCATTTCAGAGATCCTTTATTGAGTTTGTAAATGACGAGTGAGATGCTCTTCACAGTATGCTTCGGTATCCAGCACATAGCGCTCCTGGAGGAGCTGCAAGTGATGCACAAGGAACATGAGAACGAGGCTTAAAAGGAGGGCAATCAATGTGGAATTAAAGGCAACGCCCAGGCTCTTCGTCACTCCGAAGATATCCCCTTCAATGGCCTTGTGCGCCTGTCCAAGGGCGTCCCCGATACCTCGCACCGTCCCGAGGAACCCAACCGAAGGAATAGCCCATGCAATATATCTTACCATGGATAATTCCGATTCCAACCTTTCTCCCTCCGAGGTGCAATAGGCATGTGCGGCCGCTGCAGCATCCTGGATATTCCCGGTTAAACCAAACCGTTGCAACGCCGCAAGCAGGGCCTTCGGGAGCAAGGCCTCCCGCTGACTAAGGGGCAGGGCCTGAATTTTTCGTGACCAGTCACGGGTATCCTCCGGCAGAATACGCATGCCTTCTGCCAGCGGGATCAGGTCCTTATCTAAGAGCGCCCGGTGTTTGATGGTCATGGTGCCCTTGTACCCCATGATGGCCAGGGCCCAGAGCAGGAGAATAAAACAGGCCTCCTGTTCGTAATCCCGTATCAAGACATAGACCGATCGCTTGATCTCATAGGACTTATCCTCCGCAATAAGGGTGGCCTGTCTTGCCAGAATCTCATCCGCTCTGGGACGGATAAGCCCCACATAAACTGCATGAACCATTATTATCACCACAATTAATGAAAATAGCTGGTAGATTGCCTCAAAGGATAGGGGAAATGATTTTTTCATTTTTTGACCTCTCTTAAAAAGATTCGACCTGTGTGGTTAGGTATTTCACCGCAGAGGCGCAGAGTTAGCAGAGGTTACTTCTTTTTTTGTTTTTCGTTGAGGGACCAAAAAACAAAAAGAGATAGCCATCCATAAATTAATAGAACTGAATATTGCTTTCTCTATATATATTTAAGTCGGACACACAAATACGTTGAATGTAAAGGCCATGTTGATACGACTAACTAAATTGAGTGGTTTCTCTTTGCCGTTTCTTAATCCCGTCAGATTCTGCGGGGCCTCTCAACGGCAAAGAGAAAATCATTTATCTCTGCGTTTTTTGCGTCTCTGCGGTGAATACACGTTCTACTTAATCTACATAGTTTAAACTTAACCTCACAGTTCGAAAAGATTCGATCTGTGTGGTTAAATAATTTTGCGGCTCCTTTACAAACACTTAAATATCCGCCGGGAAATCCACCGTTTGATCCGCTCGAATTCTCTGTGAGGGCACAAACTTCTTTGGCGGAACTGTTTTTTCCCTTGAGACAGCTTTGGGTTTATCCGTTGCCGGGGTCAATTTTTCCTGCTCAAGAGGCCGGGCCTGGTCCTTTTTCTCCTTGGCAACGATCCCATCATTTTCGGCAATTATAAAAGACACCTGTTGTGCGGCCATCCCATTTTGAACGGCACTGTTCACCGAGACATCACAAAAGGCAATGCTCAGAACCCCCATGCACAGACCCGCACCTATACTGAGCCCCAACATAAAAGTCAGTTGTTTTCTTCTATAACACATGATCAGTCCTTCTCACCCACCTCATTCAGGTAACGGCAAATCCGAAAGCCAAGATCCGGGCGTTTTCCATCACTATAATCCCGGTAGGACAGCCTCAGCGCACTGATACTTGCCTGCTTCCAACTGGAGTCTTTGACCACTCGATGCTTTCCCAGCTTGGGTCCCAGGGGATCCTGGTGTACCTTTTGGGCGGAATATGAATAGATGGAATAATAATCATGACACCATTCCGACACATTACCCCCCAGATCATAGAGCCTCAACACATTGGCTTCAAATACTCCCGGGGGAGCTGTTCCCGGATATCCGTCATTATACGTCTGCAGATAATTGGGTAACACGTCTTTGGCGGATATATCAGCAAAATTCCCTGATTTGGGCAAGGGGGGGAATGTGCTTCCCCATGGGTATTTTAAAAAAGTCTTGTTGTTATTGAAGCTCGCACAGTATTCCCATTCCGCTTCCGTAGGCAGGCGATACCCCGTCCCAAGGGGTTCAACAGCCACCATTTTGTCACCCCGCTTTACGTAGGAGGGGGGCAGAGCATCTTTCACGCTTAACCAGTTGCAAAACAGGGCGGCCTGCTCCCAGGTCACCTGGACAACGGGCAGTTCATCCCGGTTCAGGCTAAGCTGTTTGAAAGATCCCGAGTTATGTTCGGTTAGAAATCCCCTGAACTCTTTGTTGGTAACCTCTCTTATCCCCATGTAAAAAGGTCTTTGCAGGGTCACTTTCCGCAGGGTCTCATTGGACCTGCGTCCCTGCTCCCGCCGTGAAGCACCCATGGTAAAGGGTCCGGGTTGAATCAAATGGAGTTCATAGCCGTTTGCCGCTCTGATAATAGAAGCGGGGAGAACTTTCTCCGGCACTCGTTTTTTCAAGGTAATTCTTAATTCCTGTGGAAATCCGGGCCGCGGGGTGATCCTGGTCAGAAAAGATTGGTATCCATCTTTCTTGATTTCCAACCGGTGCTCTACCGCCGTGAGGTTCAACTCAGGACGTACTGGTCCCCAGGATTTCCCATTCAGGACAAGTTCGGCATCCCCGGGCTCTACAATGAGGTAGATAACACCCTTGATGGGCACTAATTGCACAGTGAGCTCTTTCACCTGAGCAGAAGACACCTTTACTTCTCGGGCAACTTTCTCATATCCCGCTTTGGATATACGGAGCTGATGTGCAGTATTGGGAGAAAGGGGGATTTTCAGGGGCGTTTTTCCCGCATATCTATCTCCAACCGTCACACTGGCTCCTGGAGGCTTAGTAGACAGTGCAAGGGTCCCATCTGCCGGGAGCAGCCGAATATTGTCCAGGACCTGTGGCTGATTCGCGTTCACCACCAACTCGGTACGCCAGATTTTGTAACGATCAGCGCCAATTTCCAGGTTATGGGTTCCCGGAAGGAGCTCGAGTTTTAGAGGGGTCTCCCCCAACTTATTTCCATCCACACTGACATATGCGCCCGGGGGTACAGAGCCGATCGTGACTTCGGCCCAACCCGGTACAAGGGCGAACTCAAAGAACTGCGATACGCCGCAGCCCTCGATTTCCATGTGGGTCTTCAGGTCCTGATAATTCCCGGAAAAAATCTCCACAAGTCGGCGGCCTGGCTTCACCTCCACGCCCTGGAGTGGCGCAATTCCCGCCTCTTCACCATCAATGCTTACCCGTGCTCCCTCAACTGGGATAGATGAATTCCCTTCCTGATGGACTCGAAGCGATACCTGCCCCGGCAGTTTTTCCATACTGAAATTTAATGTCTGACTCCTTTCGTCCGCCACCTGAACGCGCTGTTCAAGCGGTTGATAACACTGTTTGAAGGCCCTCAAGGTGTATTCTCCAGGCCGCAGCAGATAATAGGCTCCCAACCTTGGCGTTAGGATACCTCCGCTAATGGTAATTCGATCCGGCTTCGGGTCGATTCGGACCACCACCTGCCCTGCAGTATAAACAAACCAGGCTGACACAGACAGCACGGAGAAGATCACTATCAGGATCAACCAGACCAGAAACCTAAGCGGCGATTTTGGTTTCGGTTGCTGGCGGCCGGCATGAAAGGATACAGGTTCAATCTCAATGGCCGAACCAGAAGTATTATTGTCCCCAGTTTTGTAAGAATCCTTCAAATCATTTCCCTGCATTTCACGGTAATGCGCACTTGATTTTTGCCCGCCTTAACCGCGATCTCCTGCCTCACATCCTTATACCCG
>DATKYC010000251.1:0-3233 GCA_035528695.1 Acidobacteriota bacterium
CTTTAGTAGGGCAGCAGAACTTTACATAATCCTATAGTTCATATTGATACCATAACTGTGGATCATGTGTACTCTCCTAAATTCATTTTGCTCCTAATCAATGAAGAGCAATTATAAATTAGATTAGCCATTTTGTACCTACGAAACGATATGGACTTCTATTACGTTTTGAACTACGTCATTACTCTAGATAGACTTCCCTTGGTTACGAACAGGTGATCAGCCAGCTTTCAATATCAGCGAATACCTGGTCTCGCCCGGGTTCGTTGAAAATCTCGTGATAGTAGCCGTCGTACAGCTTCAGTGTTTTGTCTCGGGAACTCACCTTTTCATCCAATATCTTGTCAAACCTTTCCGCAGCGGCCTCTTGAAGACCAGGCAATACGTGACTATAGGTATCCAGAGTAATTCCTATATTTGAGTGTCCTAGGCGTTCTGAGACTATCTTGGGATGTATTCCAGCGTTGAGATCAACTTGCTTGGCGATGCTCTTTACATCATGTTGATAAGCAAGATATCCACTGCATATTGAACCGTTCATCCCGCAAGGAGCGATTAATCCTTCATCCATTGCTTCACCTTCTATTCTTCTTGCCAATCGATGATGCAACTGGACCAGATGCGGCCCACGGTCGTTTCCAGCACTCTTTGGCGAAGTGATGGCACATCAAGTAAGGCTAGGACTCGGCCCTCGAATGACTGCAGAAAGGGACATCTTTTCTGCAAGAGGAGTACAGTTTGGCGTGGCCCTCCATAAGCGATATAGTTCACTTGTTGTGCGTGGGGTTCGAGTTGTTTCCGTGTGTGAAGGCATACTCTGTCGATGAACTCATGTACCTGGTTTTCGCGACGCCGTTGAAAACGCTGCTGGGACGAGCCACCCTTCTTGTGCCGTCCATGGACAAGACCTGTTCCAACTTTGCTGGAGATGAGCTTTTCTCCCTGGTAAATACCAACGGCGTATGACCCAAGATGCACCAGGACTAGCCCAATCATGAAATCGCTGGTGAGCAACAGGCGAAGAGGCTCGGCAACATAACCGCCGAAGGTGGTCTTCTCGCTGAGAGGGAACGGTGGCAAAATCAGGCACTTTCGAATATCGCCCCAGAAAAGGACGGCGCCGTATTTTGAACTTGAGGCCAGTTGGCTGAGTTCATCGGGAACAAATCGCGCCCCGCCCTTCTGCAGCAAATCCTCGATTTCCGGTGCGGAAAAGCCCGGCGGTATATATACGGATATGGCACCGGGATCAGGAGTCTGTTCGATCTCGTCGAGGAACCCCAGCATTTTGGATCGACGTAAGAAGAACTTCCTTGATATCAGGGTCACCTTAATGCTACCTCACTGATATCTCATTAGACATCCCTACAGGCTGGCCACAGTGACTCCATCGCCGCCCTCTTCTTTGTTCCCGGTACGGAACGACCTGACCAGCGGATGGCCAGCAAGAAAATCTCTCACTATCTGGCGCACCGTACCGGTGCCAAATCCGTGGATAATCTGCACCTCACTCAGGCTCGCCAGAGTAGCCTCGTTCAGATAACCATCTAGCAGTACTTCCACCTCGTCGGCCCGTTTACCACGCAGGTCAAGTCTGATCAGGATCGCTCTGCCTGCCGGCATTACTATCTTGCTTTTAGCTCCTGGCTGTATAATGGCGGCTGACCGTGCTTTTTCTATACTGTTTAACCTCACTCTGAGCGTTATCTGTCCGGCCTGAACCTCGACTTCCTGTGTTTCCTCGGAGATGGAGCGCACTGTGCCATGTAGATCGATCTCGCTCATATATACGGTATCACCGACCGCAATAGACTCTCGGACTTCCGTCCCCGTAGCTCTTGGTGACAGTATATCACTATCCAACCGGGCCTTCACATTGGCCAGTGATTTCTTGGCCGCGTCAATCGCCTCTTTCGACCGCTGTCTACGCAATTCCAGGCTTGCCTGGCGGATTTGCCGGTGCAGATCGCCAACTTCCCGTACGACTTCATCCCTGGCCTCTTGAATGACTCTTCGTTCCTCACTTCTTACCTGTGCCAGCCGGCTTTCTATCTCAGTGTTACGTGCTTCAGTTTCATTTTTCGCTTTTTCTAGAAGCGTTCTCATCTCGGTAACTTTTATTTTCTCGGCAGCGATGTCGGAGAGCATAGACTCTAAATCAAGGGCACCCTGCGGTAGCATGGTCCTGGCTCGCTCAATAATCGTGGGCGGTACACCCAGACGGGCGGCCACAGCGAGGGCGTTGCTGCCACCTGGTATTCCGACGGTCATATGATAGGTTGGCGCAAGGGTAACGGGATCAAAGTCAAAGGAGGCATTTTGTAGCCCCGGCGTCATGTGCGCGAATGCCTTCAGGTCTGCGTAATGAGTGGTCGCCACCGCAAGTGTTTTTAAGGAAAGAAAGTGAAGCAGAATGGCACGAGCCAAAGCAGAGCCTTCAGCGGGATCTGTGCTCGTACCCAGTTCATCGAGAAGTACCAGGCTTCTTTTAGTAGCATGCTTTATGATGCGTACAATATTACCTATATGCCAGCTGAAACTGGAAAGGGTCTGCTCAATACTCTGCTCATCACCAATATCGGCAAAGATACTGTCAAAAACTGGTATTTGGGTTTCTGGAGAAACTGGTATCGGAATTCCCGCTTGTGTCATTAAACTTAACAAGCCAATTGTCTTTAAGGCGACTGTTTTACCACCGGTATTGGGCCCAGTGATGATAAGGGTGGAATAATCTTTGCCTATCTCTACAGATAGAGGAACAGCTTTACGCCCAATGAGGGGATGTCTCGCATCAACGAGTTTGATAAAGACACTGGAACTTCCTTGATCAACATCACCTGATGGATTTATTAGGTAGGGCTCTACAGCTTTCACGCTGTAAGCATAACGGGCTTTGGCCATGATCATGTCTAATTCTGCCAATCGTGAAACGTTCTGCAATATCTCTGTTTCTTTTTCTCCAACGGTCATACTAAGCATTCGAAGGATACGTTCAATTTCGTTCTTTTCTTCAGTTTGTAGCTCGCGAAGCGTATTTCCCAAGTCTATAGTTGACCAGGGTTCAACATAGATGGAAGCGCCAGTGTTGGAAACATCATGGGTAATTCCTTTTATTTGCCTCCGTGATTCTGCTTTAACCGGTACAACATATCGCCCGTGGCGTTCTAGTATTATCGGTTCTTGGATTATCTTTCGCCCTCGCGGTGTAGTTAACATGCTTTCGAGGCGTTTTA
>DATKYC010000252.1:0-2904 GCA_035528695.1 Acidobacteriota bacterium
TGAAAGAAGTATCTCTGATGGCAGTCCTTGTTTTGTGTCTGGTCTGGACTCTCTCTCTTGCCGGTTGTGCCGCCCCAGGCAAGCCTGTCAAGAGCAGCTGTCAGGCGGACATCGAGTGGCAGGTAACGCCCGAGGCAGAGATCACCCAGTTTGATTGCGCCGTAGGAGCCCATAAGAAAATACCGTCTCTCATTTTTACGGTGGGAATCAAAAATGTTACTGCAAAGCCTTTACGTTATCGCCTGAACATCTTCCTAATGGACATGGATAAGGGAGCAGGACACCTAATGCCTGCCAAAGGCAAACCACCTGTCGTGGAGCCGGGCAAAACTCTTATAGTTATGGTCCCTTTTATCAAAACCACTGATCCGTCAAAGAAGATCCTGGTTGTGGTTAAGACCTTGGGCTTATAGGCCCTTACCAAGACGCACCCACAGGAGTTTGGTCCTAAATATTCAAAAAATCTAAGGGGGTTAAGAGATGAGGAACTCAGGCATAAAATTCGTACTATGCGGCTTTGTTCTGGTCTTTTCCATATGTTCGGTTTTGAGCCTTGCCGGCCCTGTTCTGGCACGAACGCAATTCATTTCCATTGGGACAGGGGGAACTGGTGGTGTCTATTACCCATACGGGGGTGGTCTGGCTGAAATCTGGACCAGGTATGTGAAAGATGTGCGGGCCGTCGCTGAAGTCACCGGCGCGTCGGTTGAAAACATCAAACTGGCCCATAAAGGCGAGACGGTCGTGGGTGAGGTGATGGGAGACGTGGCCTTTGAATCGTATTATGGCAAAGGGCGCTTTGAGGGAAAGCCCCAGAACATAACGGCCATGTTTATGATGTATCAGAATCTGTATCACGTGGTTGCCCTTAAGAAATCAGGCATTCGGTCTCTCCAGGATCTAAAGGGCAAAAGGGTTTCTGTTGGTTCTCCAGGGAGCGGCACTGAGTACAAAAGTAATTTAGTATTCCACGCCGTAGGCGTTCCATACGATTCCTTCAGCGTAAAGCGCCTTTCATTTGTGGAAAATTCCAATGCCCTTCGGGACGGAACCATTGACGTGGGGGTTTGGTCGGTAGGGCCGCCCACCTCGTCGATCATGGATCTCTCGACCACGCATGATATAGTGGTCATCCCTTTCAGCAAGGAAGAGATAGAGAAAGTTATCACCGCTTATAACTATTATGCGCCCACAGTGCTTCCCAAGGGTTCTTATAATGGGGTGGATGAAGACGTGCCCACCATCTCAGTGTGGAACGTGGTGATCTGTACGCGATCGCTGGCTGATGATCTGGTTTACGAACTAGTCAAAGCGGTTTTTGAGCACCAGGACTATCTTATGAAGGTTTATCCGGGTGCGAGAGACACGATCCCGGAAAACACGGTTAAGTTCTCGCCGATTCCGTTACATCCCGGCGCCATCAAATACCTTAAAGAGAAAGGATTAGAGATTCCGGCCCGTTTGATCCCGAAGAAGTGAAAGACAATTGGGCATGATTTTCTATTGAATGTTACCAACTCGGTTCCCACGCACCGCGTGGGAACACTTTTTTTAGGGGACCTAATAGAACGGGTGCTTTCTGTTTTACCGGTAGCGAGGAGGCACGGATAAGAGAAGAAGGAGAAGAGGGGGGGGTAGTGTGTTGCGCCGCCGGGTATGTTTTTCCCTCATGGTGTGTCTTTTTTCCATCTGCATGGTTCCACTGGCTATTGGTGCATGGAAAGGACATTACCTGGAACTCACCAATCTATCCTCGAACGAAATAGTCCTCCATCTTCCTCTTCGCATCGATGAAACCTTTACTATCCGCTATATCCATTCTGTGGACCAGAGCCCCGTTTTTGAAGTCTTCGAACTGGATCAAGAAGGGCGCCTCGCTTTACAGGCGACCTATTTCAAGATGTTCGGTGCCGGAATGGGTCATTGGCAAGGCAGAGGCGTTGTCGATTTCGATGGAGAGTGGACATGGATCCGCGACATCCATGAGACTTTGGGTTCATTTATTCTGCGTGTGGGATCACCATCCGTAGATCATACGCTATTATATCGAGGTCAAGAGATACCCCTCAGTAGGAAATGGGCCGGCAAACGTCTACAGGTCACTGTAGTAAGAGGGTCTGCAGTGGCTGATACGAGCAAGAACAATCACGCAGGAGGACAATAATGCCAGAAAAAGGCCAAGAAAAATCTCCTTCTTCTGTAATTGAGTGGGGCACTGCGAAGGCTGTGTTCGTTGTAGGGGTTTTGCTCAGCCTGTTTCAAATGTACACGGCCGGAATGGTGGCAATGACCGCTATGAGGCACCGGTCTGTCTTCTTGACCTGCATTCTTGTTATCACATTTTTGACAAGACCCCTTTACAAACGAGCCCGAAGAGACCGGCTGAATTGGGCACTGTGTGCGGATCTGATCCTGATCGCTGTGAGTGTGGCCGTTGGCGCGTATATCTTCATCGATCTCGATGGCATCTTTGAGCGACAGGGAGAATGGAGCCAATGGGACATAAGGGTGGGAATTGTCTATGTGCTCCTCATTCTTGAGGCCACGCGGCGAGTGATTGGCCTCAACTTGGTGTGTATTGCTGTGCTCGCCCTCGTGTATGGATATTTCGGGCCGTACATGCCCGATCTCATTGTACACAAGGGTTACTCGGTTGAACGTCTGGCGACCACGCTCTCACTCACTACAGAGGGCATATTTGGCCTGCCCACCGGGGTCGCCGCAACTTTTGTGTTTATCTTCATTTTGTTTGGCTCGTTTCTGGAAAAAACCGGGGCAGGCAACTTCTTTATTGACCTGTCCTACTCGATTACAGGCCGATTTTCCGGGGGCCCTGCAAAAACGGCGGTGGTGGCAAGTGGATTCATGGGATCTGTTGCAGGGAGCGCAGTTGCCAATGTGGTC
>DATKYC010000253.1:0-3417 GCA_035528695.1 Acidobacteriota bacterium
AGGTGAAAGTGAAAACTGTGAAGGAGGCCTATTAATCCATGATTGTGAGAAATATCAATGACAAGGAAGTTCTGGATACCACCTATATTGCCCATGGCGGAGCCATAGCGCAAATGATCCTCGATCGCCGGATATTGAGAGAAATCGGGTTTCTGGCAATAGCTAGACTGGCACCGGGCAAAGAAATCGAATCACATGTTGATCCCATGGAGGAGATCTATTTCATAGCGAGCGGATCGGGGAAGATGCGCGTCGACGAAGACACAAGAACGGTGGGTCCCGGGGATGCCATATGGATTCCGGTAGGTTCCCCACACGCACTGCTTAACGATGGCCAGGAGGACTGTACCATCCTGGTGGTTGCATCTCCCGCGTGGTGAGGAGCTTCGTTGAATATCCTTATAATCCGACCAGGGGCTCTCGGGGACACCCTCATGTTGTTACCCGCTCTGGTTGATCTAGCGGCAAGGGCAGCCATCACCTTTGCGGGTCGTCAGCCGGGTCTGGAGTTTGTGCGAGAATATGTGTATCAGGCAATGGATTTTGAGGGTCCCGGGTGGCACAGGCTCTTCATGGAGAGGCCTGAGGAGCCCGGCCTACCGGTCTCTGGTATAGATTTTGTGGTAGCTTTTTTCAGCGACGAGGATGGAAGCCTCCGGCATAACCTGAAAACCTTTGTACCCAATGCGGAGGTGCACGTATTTCCTTCTTTTCCGCCAAAAGGGGGGAAGGTTCACGTCGCGAGATACCTCTCCGAATGTCTGAGGTCGGCAGGGCTTCCCGTTGATCCTCAAAAAGTCTGGGAGATCGCACGCAAAGGGACACTGCGCAAGGATTTGCGAGCACCTCCGGCGCGAGACAAGATAGTGCTGCATCCAGGCTCGGGTGATGAGAAAAAGAATTATCCCCCGGATTTCTTGCTGAGACTTCTGGGCAGTCTCTGCCGGGAACCTGCCCTCCAAGAACTCCGACCCGTTGTGCTCCTGGGGCCTGCGGAAAATTCTCTCTGCCAATACTTCAAGGAAAACGCGAGCTCAATCAAAGCGGAAATCCGAACCTGCCCTGCTAAGGACCTGCTGACCCGACTTCTGAGAGAGGCTGCCATATACCTTGGTCACGACAGTGGCGCAACTCATCTTGCTGCCATGCTCGGGACCCCCACTGTTGTCTTTTTCAAAAGAACCGATGCAGATCAATGGAGGCCTTTGGGACCGTATGTCAGGGTTTTTAAGAACAGAGAGGCCGGTCCTGAGCTCATTAAGGAAGTGCTAAGTACGTGTTCGACATTCCTTTTGTCTTGTCTTGAGTGAATGAATCCTCTATAGTTTTTGCGATTTTTGTCGTCTGTAGTTGATCTGATCCCCCTTTTGATTGGAGGTATATATGGAAACGATAGAAGTTATTGTCGCTCGCGAAATTCTGGATTCAAGAGGGAACCCTACTGTGGAGGTAGAAGTGGGCCTGAGCGATGGAAGCTTTGGCCGCGCAGCAGTACCTTCGGGAGCATCTACCGGTAAATACGAGGCAGTGGAGCTTCGCGATCGGACAAGAAAGCGCTACATGGGAAAAGGGGTCGAGAAGGCGGTCGAAAATGTTGAGAAAGTTATTGCGCCAGCCCTCTTTGATATGTATGCCACCGATCAACGCCTGGTGGACAAGACCCTGATAGAACTGGATGGAACACCCAATAAGGGAAAACTGGGGGCAAATGCAATATTGGGTGTATCGCTTGCAGTAGCTCGCGCCGCTGCCGATTCTCTGTATATGCCTCTTTATCGTTACATTGGCGGGACAAATGCCTGCCGGCTTCCCATGCCCATGATGAACATCCTCAATGGTGGACTTCATGCAGCCAATAATGTGGATCTTCAAGAGTTCATGGTAATGCCTGTGGGCGGAAAAACATTTAGGGAGGCCTTACGTATCGGCGCGGAGGTCTTTCATGGGTTGGCCCTTGTCTTAAAAGAGAAGGGGTTTTCCACTGCTGTAGGAGACGAAGGAGGTTTCGCACCGGATCTCAAATCCAATGACCAGGCTGTTGAGATGGTGCTGGCCGGTATCAAGAAAGCGGGCTACAGGCCGGGCAGAGATGTGGGACTGGCCCTGGACCCCGCCTCCACTTCCATTTATGAGAAGGGGAAATACGTTTTCTCGAAATCCGACCAATCGAAGCGTACCTGTGACCAAATGATTGATTTCTACGAGGACTGGACCAAACGCTATCCCATTTTCTCTATAGAGGACGGCCTCGCGGAAAACGACTGGAATGGATGGAAGAAGTTGACCGAAAAACTCGGAGACCGCATTCAGATCGTGGGGGACGACCTCTTTGTCACCAACACCGAGCGAATCCGAAGGGGTATAAAGGAAAAATCTGCCAACGCCGTTTTGATCAAACTGAACCAGATCGGGACTCTCACCGAGACCCTTGAGGCCATTCAAATGGCCCATAGCGCTGGATGGAAAGCAGTCATCTCTCATCGATCGGGAGAGACAGAGGATACCTTTATCGCTGATCTGGCCGTCGCTACCGGTGCGGGGCAGATAAAAACAGGGTCTCTCTGCAGGTCTGAACGGACATGTAAGTATAACCAGCTCTTGAGAATCGAGGAAGAACTGGGTGATGCAGCCGAGTTCGGTTGGGGAAACAGGTAAAGCCCCCTTTTCAACGGACGACTCACAACGGACAAAAAACAAAACAGAGGTAATAACAGATGGCTTACGATCCAACCAAAGACCAGGTTCTCCAGACGTGGGAAAATGATGAAACAGGTCTGACCATCTCGATATATCGTTACGGGGACGGGGAGGCAAAGTTGCAGATTGGCCCAAGGAATTATACAAAACGGGACGGAACCAAATCGGCAACCAAACCCGGCCGGCTTTCAATAGATGACGTGCTCTGGCTCAGTGAAATGCTGGAAGCGGTCAAAGAAAAAATGAATGAGTATTACTTGGACGAAAGTTAAGAGGTGAAGGCACTAGGGATTACCCAGACTAAGGTCTCCCCACTCGTACTGGACAATTGCCACCAAAGTGAGAGCAGCGGTTTCAGCCCTTAAGATCCTCCGTCCCATCGAGACCGGAATGAAACCTGAGTATCTTGCAGCCTCGATTTCTTCTCTTGAAAATCCCCCTTCCGGACCAATTACGCCCACCAGCCTCTTCATAGGTTCGGATGCCCTTAGCAGGCTTTTCAGGTCCTTGGACCCTTCTTCCTCCCACAAGATCACTTTGAATTCATTCCCTCCCCTCGCCCCCTCCATCAATTCCTGAAAAGAAGACAAAGGCTCTATTTGAGCAGGACTGACCCTGTCGGATTGGGTGGCCGCACTGCGGGCTACTTCACCCCAGTGCCTCAACTTATTATCGGTCCTGTCCTTTTTCAAGTTCACACCTGTCCGTTCAGATATGAAA
>DATKYC010000254.1:0-3957 GCA_035528695.1 Acidobacteriota bacterium
TTAAGTTGTGAGGCACTTTTTTATATTTACACGAAATGCAGGTGATACCGAATGGCTTCGCGGCTGGAAATCAGGCTAAAGAAGGAAATAACGGATGCTGAAGGCGCGGGTCTCAGGCGGAAAGCAAGGGAATATCTTGGCCTTGAGGTAAAGGACATTCGCGTCATTCGGGTGTTGACCATCGACGCAGACCTCCACACGGATCAACTGGAACAGATTCGAACGAATATATTCACCAATCCAGTCACTGAAGAATCGTCTTATACCCCCCTCCCCGAAGACTTTGACCGGCTCATATGGATCGGATTCCGGCCAGGTGTGAGGGACACGGCCGGCAGCACGGCTGCTGAGGCAATCCAGGATTTTTTGGGAATTACATTTACCGCCGATCAAGCAGTATACACCTCAAAGCTCTATGAGATCAGGGGAAACCTTACCGAACGGCAAGTCCATAAGATTGCAAGTGAGTTGCTCGCCAATGAACTCATTCAGCAGTGGAAAATCTACTCCAGAGATGAGTGGCGCCCCCAGCAAGGAATAGGGATTCTGGTTCCCCGGGTCCTTCTCGATCATGAACCCAGAGTGAGCACCATTTCCATAGAAAGTGACCAAGAGTTAAGGCGCATTTCCCTTGAGCGCAACCTTGCCCTTCAAGACAGGGATATTCCAATCATACGGCAGTACTTTTTGAGAGAGGATGTCAAGGCTGACAGGAAGAGGGCCGGGTTGGATCTCCCCACCGACGTGGAGCTGGAGTACATCTCGCAGGCTAGAAGCGACCATTGTAACCACAACACATTCAGGGGTTTGTTCAGATACCACGACCTGGCGACAGGACATAGAGAAATTGTGGACAACCTCTTTAAATCCTGCATTGAAGCCCCTACCCTCAAGATTAAAGAAGAAAAAGATTGGGTCATATCAGTTTTATGGGACAACGCCGGCGTCGGACGATTTGATGATAATTATTACTATGTGATTACTGGCGAGACCCACAACAGCCCGTCCAATATGGAGGCCTACGGCGGCGCTATTACCGGCATAGTCGGTATCTATAGGGACCCATTGGGGACTGGAAAAGGCGCAAAGCTTATCCTCGGAATGTATGGCTACTGCGTGGGCCCAAGGGACTACCGGGGAGAATTGATGCCACACCTCCACCCCAGACGCTTGCTGGACGGAGTGATTGAAGGGGTAAGAGATGGCGGCAATAAGAGTGGGATCCCCACCCCTTTTGGTTTGCTTCTTTTCGATGAGGGGTTTATGGGCAAATGTCTCGTCTTTGTAACCGCCCTGGGAATAATGCCTGCGGAAATCCGTGGCGAACAATCCCATGAAAAGACGACCTCCCCCGGAGACCTCATCATTATGTCGGGTGGAAGGGTAGGCAAAGACGGCATCCATGGGGTGACGGCTGCTTCCGAGACCTATGGTGAGCATACCCCTGCGGGTCACGTGCAAATTGGGGACCCTTACACCCAGAAAAAGATGCATGATTTTCTGCTTGAGGTGAGAGATGAGGGACTGATCTCCTTCATAACAGACAATGGAGGTGGGGGATTGTCCTCCTCCATCGGTGAATCTGCCCGATTCAGTAACGGCTGCCGGGTAGAGCTCGACAAGGTGCCCCTTAAATACCAGGGTCTGGACCAGTGGGAAATCTGGGTTTCTGAATCCCAGGAGAGGATGACCATCGCGCTTAAGCCCGAACACGCAAATCGCTTCATGGAGCTCTCGGCCAAACATTCGGTGGAAAGCACTATTATTGGCGAATATAATGATACTGGATACCTCCAGCTCCAATACAATAACAAAACCTGCGCCTATGTCCGGATGGATCTTTTGAGATCCGATTTCCCGCAGTGGGAATTTGATGCGGAGTGGACCCCTCCTGAGATAAGGGGGCTTACAGAGCCTGTAATAGATGGGCCCGGGAATCATAACCTCCTCCTTAAGGCTATACTTTCGCGCCCAAACATATGTGGCCGCAATTGGGTTGCCAGGCAGTATGATCACGAGGTCCAGGGCGGAAGCGTGATTAAACCACTTGTGGGGAAAAAAAGGGACATTCCCAGTGATGCGGCGGTCGTAAGGCCCATACTTGGCTCCAAGAGCGGTATCGCAGTTACCCAGGCCCTCAACCCTTTTTACTCGCAGATTGACACCTACCAGATGACAGCCGCCACCATTGACGAAGCGGTTCGAAAGGCACTGGCTGTCGGGGGAGACCCTGATCATCTAGGAGGGGTAGATAACTTCTGTTGGCCTACTATTGAATACCACCCTACGAAAAACCCGGACGGCAAATACAAGGCTGCCCAGCTGGTAAGAGCCAACTGGGCGCTGAGGGATTATTGTCTTGCCTACGGGATACCGTTGCTCTCTGGAAAAGACAGTATGTATGTCGACGGTAACCTGAAAGGCCCTTATGGTGAAAGGCGGAAGGTCTCTGGCCTCCCCACGCTGCTTTTTACCGTTTGTAGCGCAATCAAAGACGTTTCGATGTGCGTCACCATGGATGCCAAATCTCCAGGCGATCTTGTGTACATCCTGGGTGATACCAATAATGAGCTTGGCGGAAGTGAGTTTTACCAGATGATGGGCTCGGTTGGCATCAATGTTCCCAAAGTGGATGCCAAGGGGTTTTGGCCCCACTATCTGGCACTTGCCAGGAATATTCAAGAAGGTCTTGTCTCTTCTTGCCATGCGGTATCAAGAGGCGGGCTTGCAGTCCATTTGGCTCTTGTGGCAATGGCAGGTGAACTCGGAATGCAGATCCACTTGCCCCTCGTCCCTGGGGCTTCTGAGCTCTCGGTGACCCAGACCCTTTATTCTGAGTCCTGCGGCCGCTTCATAATCACGGTGACGCCCGAAAAAAAGGAACGTTTTGAGAAGGGCTTTTCCGGCATGAAAATCGGTAAAGTTGGAATTGTCACGGAATCGCCACGGTTTTCCATCATGGACAGAGGTGACGTGGCAGTTATCGAGGAAGATGTGCAGGCACTTAAGGAGGCCTGGAAGAGGCCCTTCGGGGAATTGATATGAGACGGGTTAATGCCCTGGTGCTCACCGGTTACGGGTTAAACTGTGATTATGAAACCGATTTCTCCCTCAAATTGGCGGGTGCAGAATCCCACAGGATCCACATAAATGAGTTGATCGCGCCTGGAAGATACGGCGCAAGCCCGAAATTGGATGACTACCACATTTTGGTCTTTGGAGGTGGATTCAGCTGGGCAGATGACCACGGAGCCGGGGTACTGATGGCCTCAAAGCTCAAGCACCACTTGGGAGCACCCATTGAAAGATTTATCGAAGACGGCAAGCTGATACTCGGTATATGTAACGGCTTTCAGGCCTTAGTCAACCTGGGCCTTCTCCCTGGTTTCGACAAAAAATACGATGAGAGACGTGTTGCACTCACGCATAATGACTCAGGTAATTTTATTGACACCTGGGTACACCTCAAGTTCAACCCCAAATCACCATGTGTTTTTACAAAGGGTCTTTACGACATGGAACTCCCTGTCAGACATGGAGAGGGGAAGTTTTACGGGGCGGCGGAAGATATTGAGCGCCTCTTTGCAAACAACCTGGTGGTAGCGCAATATGCTGATGAGAATGGACATGAGGCCAAAGGCCAATGGCCGCACAACCCTAACGGATCCCTTGAAGATATCGCCGGGATATGCGACCCAAGCGGCCGAATATTTGGGCTCATGCCCCATCCAGAGGCGTTCAACCATTTTACCAACCATCCCGATTGGACCAGGAAAAAAGACTCCCTCTTGCGCCGGGGAATTGAGACAATACCCGAAGATGGGGAGGGCATCAAGGTATTCAGGAACGCGGTCGAGTTCATCAGAAATTCATTCTAGCTCCCTAACCCGACAATGAAGATCCTGGGCTTCAATTTACCTGGAAGAGCGGGCAATGGACAAGGGGGCATACAAATCT
>DATKYC010000255.1:0-4647 GCA_035528695.1 Acidobacteriota bacterium
ACAAGTCAATTAGGGCGCTCGAGTATGCGATGGCCCATGACAAAGAGGTCTTCCTGTCCGCGCAAAAAGATGCGAAGGTGGATGACCCTTCTCCAAAAGATATCTATATTTTCGGTACCATTGGCAACGTTTTGCAGCTATTGAAGTTACCCGATGGCACTGTAAAGGCCCTGATCGAGGGTAAAGAAAGAGGCAAGATAGAACATTTTTTGGATAAGCAGGAATTTTTCATGGTGGATGTGAGCAAGGTCCCAGGCCACTATGATATCACTATCCAGACTAAGGCATTGCTGCGAAGCATTAATGCGAGATTCGAAGAGTACGCCAAGCTGAACAAGAAAATCAGTGAGGAAATAGTCTCTACTGTAACCTCCATTGAGGATCCCGTGCGTCTGGCCGATACCATCGCCGGTCACCTGGCCTTGAAAGTAAGGGAGAAACAGGAGTTGTTGGAGATTGAAGACTTAGACCAACGCCTGGAAAACCTCTTCGAGAAACTCAGTGCCGAAAGCGATATCCTTCGACTCGAGCAACGGCTCAGGACCAGGGTCAAGAAGCAAATGGAAAAGACCCAGAAGGATTATTATCTGAACGAACAGATTCGTGCGATCCAAAAAGAAATGGGTTCTAAGGACGATTTCAAGGCCGAGCTCGACGAACTTGAAAAAAAGATCAAGCGCAAGAGGCTGTCCAAAGAAGCCCACGCCCGTGTGAAAGAAGAATTCAAGAAGCTGAAGATGATGTCGCCCATGTCCGCAGAGGCAACTGTGGTGCGCAACTATATTGACTGGATTCTGGCACTTCCCTGGTGCGAAAAGACAAAAGAGAAGTTGAACATTGAAGAGGCTGAAACGATCCTTGATGAAGATCACTATGGCCTCGAAAAACCAAAAGAGAGGATCGTTGAATACCTGGCCGTTCAACGTCTGACCAAAAAGATCAGGGGCCCCATCCTGTGCCTGGTGGGTCCGCCAGGAGTCGGTAAGACCTCGTTAGCCAAGTCAGTCGCTCGGGCCACCGGTCGAAATTTTGTCCGTCTATCCCTTGGAGGTGTTAGGGATGAGGCCGAAATAAGAGGACACAGAAGAACCTATATCGGTGCACTGCCGGGCAAGATCATTCAGTTCTTGAAAAAGGCGAAATCAAACAATCCAGTCTTTTGCCTGGATGAAGTGGATAAGATGAGCACCGATTTCCGTGGTGATCCCTCCGCCGCCCTGCTGGAGGTGCTTGACCCTGAGCAAAACTTTGCCTTCAATGACCATTATCTGGATCTTGATTATGATCTTTCCGACACATTTTTTATCACCACGGCAAATAATCTGCACAGCATTCCTTTGCCATTGCAGGACAGGATGGAAATTATCAGGTTACCGGGTTATACGGAACTTGAAAAATTAAACATTGCAAAGCAGTTCCTTGTGAAGAAACAACTGGAGCGAAACGGTCTAAAGGTTGAACAGGTCTATTTTTCCGACAAAGCCCTTCTTAACATTATTAGAAATTACACCAGGGAAGCAGGGGTCAGGAATCTTGAGCGTGAGATTTCCTCCATCTGCCGTAAGGTGGCAAAGGAGATCGTAAAACGGGATGATGAGAATGTGATACGGGTAAAGTTACAGTCTATCCACAAGTACCTTGGTGTTCCCAAATACCGCTATGGACGTACGGAGGAAAAGGACGCGATCGGTGTCGCAACAGGTCTCGCCTGGACAGATGTAGGGGGTGAACTCCTTCAAACCGAGACTTCCATCATGCCCGGGAAAGGAAATCTATCCCTCACGGGAAAGCTCGGCGAGGTGATGCAGGAGTCTGCCCAGGCCGCACTGAGCTATGTAAGATCAAGGGCAAGGCAGTTGAAGCTTCCGGATAACTTTTATGAAAAGATCGACATCCATATCCATGTCCCAGAGGGAGCTATTCCTAAGGACGGCCCTTCAGCGGGTATTACCCTTGCCACCTCGATCGTTTCCGCCCTTACTAGAAGGCCTGTTCATCATGATATCGCGATGACAGGTGAGATAACTCTGAGGGGAAGGGTCCTTCCGATTGGTGGGCTCAAGGAAAAAATCCTGGCAGCCCACCGGGGCGGTGTGACCAAGGTCCTCATCCCCCTTGAAAACAAGAAAGATATAGAAGAAATACCCAAGAAAGTCCTGAAGAAGGTCGAGCTCGTACTAGTAGACCATATGGATCAAGTCCTTCGAGAAACCTTGGTCCTTAAAGAGGGGCAAGAGCTTTTCGCGCCGGAAGAGCAATGTGAGCCTTTCTGCCTTGAGGAGATGACCAAACCTAAAGAGATAACCCCACCTGCGGTGACTGCTCACTGAACCACCCAAATTGTCTTGACAGCAGACACTGAAGCTGTTAGTTGATAGGTTTTCGAATTGGGCGGATAGCTCAGTGGGAGAGCATCGGCCTTACAAGCCGAGGGTCGCAGGTTCAAATCCTGTTCCGCCTACCACGGGGACGTAGTTCAGTTCGGTTAGAACGCCGGCCTGTCACGCCGGAGGTCGCGAGTTCGAGCCTCGTCGTCCCCGCCACGAATATAAAAAAGCCTGTCTCGAATGAGATGGGCTTTTCTTTCTTGACAGGCCGCTCGTCCATGTTGGAATATTTGACGAGAAGGAGCGTATCATGAGCACTAAGCATTATGGAGTTATCTCTCGTAGGGAATTTCTGTTGCTGGCTGGGGCCACCACAGCGACCCTGGCCATAGACTGGAGTGGATTTAAGGCTCTTGCTGCCAAGATCGGACCCAAGGAAAAGCTGCCCGTGGTTGTCATCGGTGGTGGTCTGGGTGGTTTAAGTGCCGCGGCCATCCTGGCCCGACAAGGTTTTCCAGTGACTCTGGTGGAACAGCATGATAGGCCTGGCGGCTATGCCACGGCCTTCGAACGCGGAGGGGGAAGGTTCAACTTTGATGTCTCGCTTCACGCCACTAGTGGGGTAAGTAGTGGTCCTATGAGGGAGGTCTTCAAGGAGGCTGGGATCCTGAATAAAGTTGAGATGGTTGAGCTACCCGAGCTTTGCCGAATTATCACGCCAGATCACGATATGGTCTGGCCCCAGCGCAACCCAGACGCCATCATCGATCAGCTCTGCAAAACCTTCCCCGGTGAGGCCAACGGTATCAGGGGCTTTTTTGGTGAGATCCTGGGCATCCTGGATGAGGCCATGAAACCCTTTGACCCCAACTCCTGGTGGGACAGGATTATCTTCCCCATAACACACAAGCGTATGTGGGCCATCCGTAACAAGACTCTAGCCCATGTGCTAGACGACTATATCCGGGATGCCAAGCTCCGCTCCATCTTGTCGACCTTCTGGGGCTATTACGGTCTTCCACCCTCAAAGCTGAGTGGCTTCCTCTACGCCATTGCAACAGCCTCCTTCATACGTTTCGGCGGATATTATGTGAAACGGCGCTCCCAGGATCTTAGCTATGCCCTGATGGATGCCATTGAGGAGGCCGGTGGCCACGTCTTGCTAGAGGCTCAGGCAGTGGGAATCACTATGGAGAAGGGGGCTGTCTCAGGCGTAGAACTCAAGGGCGGACGAAATATCAAGGCCAAAGCGGTTATCTCCAATGCCAGTGTACCGGCAACAATTAAGATGTTACCTCAGGATGCGATATCGAACCCTTCTTCTGACAAGGTTGCTAAATACCTCAATAAGCTCAGAACATATCGACCATCCCTTTCCACTTTCATTGTCTGGCTGGGGCTCAACAGGGAAATCCACAGCAATGTAAAAGAATATCAGATCTTCGCCGGGGGAAATTACGATCCTGAGGATTCTTACCAGGCTTGCCTCGCCTGCGATCCGAAGCGCTCTGGCATAAGTGTAACCATATACGATAACGCTTACGCCGGATATTCAAAGCCGGGGACATCGACCGTTACAGTTATGATGCTCAGTGGCTATGAGCCCTGGCATCGTTTCGAAGCAGATTACCTTGCAGGTCGCAAGGAGGCGTACCAGCAGGAAAAGGCCCGTATCACCGAAGAACTCATTGATCAGGCTGAGAAGTTAGTTATACCAGGTCTTAGAGCAATGATCGTGGTCAAGGAATCAGCCACTCCGCTCACGAACTTGCGCTACACCAAGAACCCGGAAGGGGCCATTTATGGCTATGAGCAATCTCTTGATAACGCCTACATGAACAGGATCAAGAACACCACGCCTTTTAAGGGCCTTTATTTGGCTTCGGCTTGGGGTGGCGATGGCGGTGGTTACGATCCATGCTTGCAGGCAGGCCTTAAGGCTTATACCGCGTTGATCAAGGATTGGGGTCTTGAAGCCCTAAGTTAGCCTCTCCAGTACCTGTTGCATCAGCCTTTCCTGGCCAATTTATTGACGTGTTCCACAATCAAATCCAGAGGTGTCCCTGGGCCGTAATTGCCTGAAATTCCCATTTGATTTAGCACTCTGGCATCCTCGGGAGAAATGAGGCCGCCTGTAATGATGTGAATATCCGTGGCATCTCGCTTTTTTAACTCCTCTAAGACAGCCGCGGCAATAATCGGCATACTTCCCGTATGGTCACTCAAAGCGATAACATCAACGTCTTCATCCACCGCCGCAGTCGCCACGGCCTCCGGGGTCTGGTACCTGCCCGTATAAATGGTTTCCATCCCAGCATCC
>DATKYC010000256.1:0-4217 GCA_035528695.1 Acidobacteriota bacterium
AGAGCAGATTCTTGAGGTTAATCTTGAACATATTCGGACACAAGGAATAGTGAAGGTCAAGGACGTTCTTGTCCGGATTCTCCAAGGCCAATCGGTTTATCAGGTTGACTTCGGTGCCAATGATAATTGTCGTATGTGGCAACGCATTTTCTACATATTTCACAATAAAGCTGGTAGAGCCGACCGCATCGGCCAGGGCCACCACCTCCTGGGTACACTCCGGGTGAACCACAATCTTGGCCTCAGGAAACCTTTCCCTCATTTTGAGCACGTGCTCCACCTGAAAGCGCGTGTGGACCAGGCAATATCCATCCCATAGAATCAGCTTGGCTCTTTTGATATCTTCAGGAGTATTGCCGCCCAAGGGTCTCTCCGGATTCCACACAATCATGTGCTCAGGCGTGATACCCATTTGATTACCACTATTTCGGCCAAGGTGCTGATCAGGAAAGAAAAACACCTTTTCTCTGTGGTCAAATCCCCAGTGAAATGCATCTGGAGTGTTGGATGAGGTGCACACCGTACCCCCATGATGGCCGCAAAAGGCCTTGAGCTCTGCATCCGAGTTCATGTACACGATGGGCATGATTGAGTCCGGGCCGGTTATGGCGGTCAGATCTTTCCATGCATTCTCAACGGTAAAGATTTCTGCCATATTTGCCATCCAGCATCCCGCTTCAACCGCCGGTATCTGTACTGTCTGATGGTCTTGAGAAAGGATTGCGGCACTCTCTGCCATGAAATGGACCCCGCAAAAGACGATAAAGCGGGCAGCCCTGTCAGCGGCTGCCTTCTGGGAGAGCCCGAAGGAGTCTCCCCGGAAGTCGCCGAGATCTACGATCTCCTTGCGTTGGTAGTGGTGGGTAAGGATGAGAAGCGCTTTTCCCATCTTATTCTTGATAGCCGCTATTCGCTCTATAAGGTCTTTATTCTCGGTGGAGTTATTCATCTTATTGTCTTCTGCTATATTGTCCTAAAGTGGCTCACTGTTCATCTATGATGTGGATCTTGTCGCCACAGTGTATTTTTCCCCCTTCAAGTACGCGGGCAAAGATGCCTTCACGTGGCATGATACAGTCCCCGGCCATATAATAGATGGCGCATCTGTTGTGACATTCCTTGCCGATCTGTGTGATTTCCACCAGGGCCGAAGCTCCCAGTTTCAACCGGGTGCCGATTGGGACATTTTTCCAGTCTATACCCGAGGTGGCGATATTTTCGGCAAAATCCCCGAATGTTACATCCAGGCCCTGCCTGCGGGCGCCCTCAATACTTTCGGCAGCAAGAAAGCTCACCTGCCGGTGCCAGGACCCTGCGTGTGCATCGCCCTTGAGCCCATGGTCCTTGACAATATCTGCCCCCTCCACCGTTACCTTGCGCGTCCCCTTTTTCTTACTAATGGCAATCGAAGTGATCTTCATCTATCCCACCAACATTTCTTGTTTCCATGAAGTGTTCTATCATTTGAGCTGAGACCATCTGTTGCGTTGTAATCGGGCTTAGGGCCTTCTGGCCCTCTTGATCATGTCCCACAGCGTGAAAGAGCGTAGCTCATTATACATAGCTCTTGTAGCTATCTCCCACACATCGCGCGTCGGACAGGCCTCGGACCTGTCGCATATTTCCGGACTTTCAATGCAGCGCGAGAGGCTGATCTCACCTTCGAGCGCTTTCACGATTTCTCCTACGGTAATCTCTTGGGGCTCCTTGGCAAGTATATGGCCGCCCTTTGGGCCCCTAACGCTCCTGATAAAATCGGCCTTTTTTAACGGGATGATGAGCTGTTCAAGGTACTTCACGGAAATACCTTGACGCTTCGCAATCTCGCCCATTTGTACTGGACCATCAGTATAATGCTCTGCCAGGTCGAGCATCATTCTGGTCCCGTAACGACTTCTCGTTGACAGTTTCACGCGGAGCCCTCCCTATTACGCTGCCGTTTCCCTATCCCCGGATGCTGTTTATCCCTAGGGCTGATTATTCCGTTTTTTGGCCCTTTGCCTGTTTGGTTTATATAGCGAAAGAATCTATACTATGTTGCTAATATATAGACACACTGGTTAAATGTCAAGGACTTGTGAGTTCACAGGATACTACTAAGTGGTATAAAAAGATAGTAGGGGAATTAAGATGCAGTCAAAAATTGATGAACTCGTAAAAAGTCAAAAATGGGATGGCACAGTAAAAAGCTCCAAATGCAAGGCTTGCAAATCTTGAGGAATGAGGCGTCCTTACAGTACGCCGCAATGACGAAAGATGAAGCGTAACACAGCAGTTGGGCTTTTTACGAAGCCGTCAAAATTGATGAGTGAGAGGAGTTAAGAAAGCGCTGGTTATCAAAGGGCCTTGAGTCTAAAGCAAGGAAGTGAGCACCTCACAGGATCGGCAAATTGTCATCTTTTCCTTCCAGTCCTTATGGACAATGCCTTCACAAACCGTACCGTTAATAAACCAGCAAAGCTTCCCAGCCTGGAACTCCCAGGCAGGGCATTGTTTCTTGCGCTCTTGAGGACATTTCTTGAGAACCCAACAGGGTTTTTTGGCTCTTTCGTTTTCCCTCATCCTGAAGACCAGGAATAAAATCTGTCGCTCTGCATGGACCGGGACTGTTCGCCATCCCTGCTCGTAGCTGTGTATAGCCTTGACAGAGGTGCCGAGCAACTGGGCCATCTGAGCCTGTGTCTTATTCAGCCTCCTGCGGAAATTTGAGAATTCTTTGCTGTCCATAGGAATACCCCGAGCCACTTGTGTGGATGTCAAAGAGTACTTTGTGAGTACAACCACAACGTGGTAAGGATGTCAACAGGAAAAGGCGTACGCGTTCTTCTGGGCAGGCGGAGTTAACTCGTTCTCACGGTCGGGGACCTATGCAAGGGAGCAGTAGGCTCAGCCGGCCTCTTATTGCGCCTGGGTAATAACGCGCTATTTTTTCCGCTTGGGTCGGCGAAAAAATACCATATGCCGGTCTTCCGGCTATACCAGGCCTCGCCGGTCACATGTTTGCCTTTTAATCTCACGCCGGCCTCCAGGATCCCGAAATCACCCTCGTCCCTTGGAGTCCCATACACGCGAGCCTCTCTCCTTCGCCCATCCTCACATACGACCATTTCTTTTCTCATCTTTCCCTCCTTCTGATCGCTATACTTTGGTGTGGACGTTGAACGGTGTAGCTCAGAAGATTTCCTCCTGAGGTGTGGTTGCCTGGCTGAGCCCTAACCTTTCATTTTGCTCAGCCCCTTTGTTAGTCCCATCAGTACTCCGAGCCCCTCTTTGACTTCACCCCTGCAGCTTGCCATGAGAATTCCCACAGGCCCGACCCCCTTACACGTGGAAAGGTCGACTTGAGCCGGTATATCAACAAGCTTCTCCAAAAAGGCTACGGTCTGAGGATCGGTCAATTTCTTCGCCAGGCCGAGCAGAGCGACCACGCCGTCGCCGATCTCTTCAATATCCTCCGGGGTATATGCCTGTGCAATCTTGGCACGTACTCCCATCATGGCATTAATAATCCGGAAGACCCCTCTCTGCTCAAGGTCATCCAGATAGTTGATCAGTTGAGGTACCGTTGACTTGGCGAGGGGCTCCACGGTCAAGGCGAAATCGACCAGGTTATTCATCTGCTCCAGTGCGAAGGTTAGATTCTTGACGCTTCTCAGCCCTTTCTTGACCAAAAGGAAAAGGTCCTCCAGTTGGAATCCGGACTCAACATCTGCCAGTTCGGTTATGAGGAAATGGACCGCCTCATTAGCCCTGGGCGCAAGGTCGTCCTTGAGTTCTTTAAGGCCCTTGGCCGCTTCGCTCAGTGGCGCGATTTGCGCTTCGATGCGATCCAATCTTTCCAGGATCAATTCTTCATTCGTCATGGTGGCCTCCTCAACTTAAATAGTCGCAAGCCTGGCGCGCATCTTGCCCGCCATTGTCATCTGTGGTTCAAGGGGCAGGTCAAGGCCTTTCAGCATCATGTTCCAGTAAACCCACTTGAACATCATCTTGCCCCAGTAGTTGAAATGGCTCTCTCCCAGGAGGGTGCAAGGACCCAACCCGGGGAAAGGAAATTTGCCGGGCAGGGGCTCGACCTCATAGTTGAAGTCGATCAGCACCGCCTTTTCATAACCCGAGACGATGAAGCAGGTTGCGTGACCGTCGAAGGTGGGCCTTGGTTGGTGGCCGTCTATCTCACGCACCAGATTTTCAACCACTGTTTCGGACTCATAGTG
>DATKYC010000257.1:0-4855 GCA_035528695.1 Acidobacteriota bacterium
TGAAACCGGTATATTGAGAAGGGGTTACTATAATCTTAACCGCATCTTTTTCGAATATCTTTTTGAAAATGAGCCAGGCAAGTTTCGAATGAGTCGGGGAGGTGACAATGATCAGCGACCGGTAGCCTTTTTCAAGGCACACTTTTCTTACCTCTCTGGCCTCCTCAAATGGGCTTCCCACAAAGCGCTCACTGGTAAAAATGGCGGACCTTGGTACGCTTAAGCCTTGGAACATCATTACCAAGAGATCCCGGGATTCAGGGTAGTGGACTTTTTCCCCCTCTAGGGTTGTGTATCCGTCAGGAAGGTCTTCTCTCGCCACAAAAATCTGCGGAGCAAGTGCCTTTTTGTAGAGATCGGCTGCGGCGAGACCCAGCTCAACTTGCTTGCCCCTCAAGCAAACAATAAGCTCGGCCTTTTTTGGCTCATGAGTTATGACGAGAAAGCTTCCAACACGGGTCAAAATGGGGCCCCGAAAATAAGCAAGAAGCAGATAAGTGATCAAGAAAAGAAAGACGACCCATTTAATAATACTAGGTCGAGTGAGCTTCTTGCCCTCCGGTTCTATTGGTTTGTTTTCTATTGAAGGTCCTGATTGTCCCTCGTTTACAACCCTCAAGGTATCTTTCAGAGGATCCTCATGACCCATCCATCTAGAAAAGATGCCCGGATCCAAGTCACGGTCGGAGTGCATTTTCAGACGTGAGCGTGCCTTCATGGCAGACCTCTTTATTCAACTATAGTTGGCGGCCAAGATCTCCATAAACACCCGAGACCCCCTCTTACTCAGGAACTTAACTCCCCGGAAGCCCTTGATTCCTATGGACAGGTGAACACCTTATATTATATAAAAGATACTTCTCGAGCATCCTTCCCTGCCGGGGAAGGATCTAGTAAGAGTTACTATTGAGAGTTCTCATTCAGATGAAAGCTTAGTTATTGCAATGAGTCATTAGAAAATGCCCCGACAAAGTCCAGTGAAAATGAATATCAATTGCCACCAGTACCGGAAATCCATGGAACTCCTCAGCCTGCGGAAGCGGCTGGAAAAAGGTATCCCTGACCCTAAAGAGCAGGAAGAAGTAGAAAAAAAGATCACGGTTCTTGAAAAAGAACTAAAGCTAGACTGAGACTCTAGAATGTTTTTTCACTATCGAGCATCAGGGTAACAGGGCCGTCGTTAATCAGATGCACATCCATCATCTCCTGGAATTGTCCGGTGGCAACATGCAAGCCCTTTTCCTTCAAGAGCTTAATGAAATGCTCATAAAGTTCCCTGGCCCTGTCGGGCGAGGCTGCGCCAACAAAAGAGGGTCTTCGGCCTTTTCGGCAGTCACCCCAAAGAGTGAACTGAGATACCACCAGTGCAGCTCCTTCTATCTCCATTAATGAGAGATTCATGAATCCCTTTGTGTCAGGAAAGATCCTGAGGTTGGCGACCTTGTTGGCCAGGTAATCGCAGTCTTTCTCTGAATCATCTTCCCCGACACCGAGCAAGATGAGCAACCCAGGACCAATGGCCCCAACAGTCTCACCCTTGACTTCTACTCTTGACTCTTTTACCCTTTGAACCACAGCTCTCATACAGACATTCCTTTGCCATGAAACCATCCCTGATTCTAATCAATCCATGGATTTACGACTTTGCAGCATATGACCTCTGGTCCAAGCCCCTGGGACTCCTCTATCTAGCAGGATACCTCAGGCATTGCGGCTATGATATTCATCTGATCGACTGCCTAGATGTGCATCATCCAGGAATGAGGGGCGATCCCTCCATGAGAGCACCCGCGAGGCGTTCATACGGAACCGGGAAGTTCTGGCGGAGGGAGGTCCGGAAACCATTTCCACTGAAAGATATCCCCAGGCCTTACAGCCGATACGGATCTCCTCCCAAGGCCTATGAGGATGAGCTGAACAAGATCCAAAAACCGTCAGCGATTCTCGTGACTTCCCACATGACTTACTGGTATCCAGGTGTCGTGGAGAGCATCAGCCTTGCCAAAAAGATTCACCCCCACGTGCCTGTAATCCTTGGCGGGATCTATGCCACAATCTGCAGAGAACATGCCGTCGGTTGTTCAGGGGCAGACACGGTGATGACCGAGCGAAATCCGTTGTCTCTCTTAAAGGTGCTCAACGACTACGGGATCCGTACCCCAGGGCCCTCTCCGGATCCAAAACACCCTTTTTACCCTGCCTTTGACCTTTTGGGCCAGATTGACTACATCTGCCTTTTGACTTCTACTGGTTGCCCATACAGGTGTCGGTATTGTGCGAGTCGCTTACTAAATCCGGAGCTGCACCAAAGAGACCCCGAGGAAGTCTTAGCTGAAATCCTTTTCTGGCGAGAAAATTTTGATGTCCAAGACTTTGCCTTTTACGATGACGCACTCCTGATGGGATCTGAGAACCATCTTTCTGTGCTCCTGGAATACGTTGCAGAGCTTGATCTGAATCTAAGATTCCATACTCCCAACGCCGTTCATGTGCGAGAGGTCACACCAGAAATTGCCACACTCATGTATCGAACCGGCTTCCGGACTATCCGTCTAGGCCTGGAGACTTCAGACTTTACGTTCCATCGTTACTTGGACAACAAGATCTGTGAGGGCGACTTCGAACAGGCGGTTAGGAGCCTCCAGAAGGCCGGTTTTAGCAATAGTGACATTGGGGCCTATATCCTGATCGGCTTGCCTGGACAATCCGTGGATTCTGTGATGGAAACAATTGACTTTGTGGCGAACACAGGTGCAATCCCTTATCTTTCCGAGTACTCTCCAATTCCTCACACGGACCTGTGGTCGGAGGCGGTGAGCCACTCAAAATATCCCCTTTCTTCTGAGCCGCTATTTCACAACAATACCCTTCTACCCTGTTGGGATGAAAATCAGAGAAAGGAACTCCCCCGCCTTAAGAAGCGGGCGCTGGAAATCCGTCGAAGCTATAGATAAGTTATGCCCTGTTAATTATGCTCGCAGCATAGCCTGCGCCAAAGCCGTTATCGATATTCACAACAGTCACACCTGCCGTGCATGAATTTAACATCCCTAGAAGCGCACTGATACCGTAAAAATTTGCCCCATAGCCCACACTGGTTGGTACTGCGATGACTGGCTTATCAACTAGGCCGCCTACCACACTTGGAAGCGCTCCTTCCATCCCAGCCACCACTACTATAACGGTGGCCTTCGTGACCCTCTCCCTGTAGGCCAGAATTCTGTGGAGACCTGCAACTCCCACGTCATAGATAGTATCCACCTCGTTTCCCATGAATCTTGCCGTAATAGCGGCTTCTTCTGCCACAGGGATGTCGGATGTCCCAGCGCTCATCACAAGAATCGTGCCTTTGCCTGAGGTCTTTTTTGGATGTCTAATGAGGGTCAGGACCCTTGCCCTCTCATGGTAGGTGCTGAGAGAGAACTTGTTGCAGATTTCTTTAGCTTTCTCAGGGGCAAGGCGCGTTATAAGGATATTTTCCTCGTGATTGAGCATATTTTCCATGATAGCCAGGATTTCTGACAGTTCCTTGCCTTCCCCGAATACGACCTCCGAAAGGCCCCTTCTGAGGCTTCGATGGTGGTCAATGCAGGCAAAACCCAGATCTTCGAAAGGGAGGGTTTTGAGCTTTTCGATGGACTCATCAACCGTTATCTCTCCTTTGCTCAAACGAACTAGAAGCTCTCTTACCACATCTTGGTCCATCGCTTGCTTGACCTCATCCCTAACGGAGCAGTTTTCCTGCTATTTCTGCCACCCTTCGACCAAGTTTTCTTCCATTTTCTTCGTCCTTAGCGGAAGGTGCCCCCACGCATGCCACCCCGTAATGCCCCGTAGCAGTCATGGGATCACCTACGATAACCATGCCATAAATGAGCAGGGCCTGAATAATGGAGATCATGGTGGTTTCCTTTCCGCCGGTGGGATCCCCGGAAGTAGTAAATGCCGCTCCCACCTTGCCCTCCATTTTCTTTCGTACTCCTACAAATTCATCGAAGACCTTTTTCAATTCGGCTGCCATGAGACCGAAATATACCGGGGAACCGGCAATAATGCCTGCAGAGGCCAAAAAGTCATCCTTGGTTACTTCGTCAGTCTTCTTCAAGACAGCACTGACGCCAGGAACTTCTTCAACGCCTTTGGCGATTGCCTCAGCCAGCTTTCTTGTATTGCCACCTTTTGAAAAGTAGAGAACAAGGATCTGCATATTGAAACCCCTCCTAGAATAAGATTTTAGATAGTTAGCTCCAGTCACGAAGGAGAGCACAAAATAGTTGGCGTCTCATTTTTCCATGTCAAAAAGTACCGTCGAAACTACTTTGGGCCCCCTTTAATAAATTGATAATATTAATAGTTTGTTCATGCCAATAAATCAAGTTCTTAGTATCCCCTGATGTTTCAAAAAAGACATTTTTCAGAAAAACCATTTTCCCTTGACCCAGGTCCGTTTTCCTTATATCAGTTAACGCTTGAGACAAAGTAAGTTGTAAAAAGAGATTTCTCAAATTGTAAAGGGAAACTAATATGTACAGTTCTAGTGACTTGAAGAAGGGCCTGAAGATTCAAATCGATAACGATCCTTACATTGTTATTGAATTTCAATTCTCTAAACCTGGTAAGGGCCAAGCCCTTTACCGCTGTAAGCTAAGGAACATGATCACAGGTGGAATTATCGACCGGACATACCGTTCCGGAGAAACGTTTCAGCCGGCTGCATTAGAAAATCGCAGAATGCAGTACCTTTACAGCCAAGAAAGCCAATTCTGCTTCATGGACGTGGAGAATTATGAACAGGCGTTCCTCTCCACTGACCAAGTGGGAGATGCCAAGAATTATCTCAAGGATAACCTTGAGG
>DATKYC010000258.1:0-2149 GCA_035528695.1 Acidobacteriota bacterium
CTCGCTCACCGTGGAAAACTTTTCCACCTGGGTCAAGGAATACCTGGATTCCCGAGGGCCCAATCAACGCCTCGTCTTCCTCGTGGATGAGATCGGCCAATTCATCGGCATGGACGGCCATCTCATGCTCAATCTTCAGACCGTCGCAGAAGACCTTGGCACCCTTTGTGAGGGGAGAGCCTGGGTGATCGTGACATCCCAGGAGGAAATCGATAAGGTCCTTGGTGCACTCAGAACGGCCACCAAGAATGATTTCTCCAAGATTCAGGGCCGGTTTCAGACCCGGCTATCCCTGTCCAGCGCCAATGCCGATGAGGTCATCCAAAAACGGCTGCTGGAAAAAGAGGAGACAGTGGTAGAGGATCTCAAGGCCATCTTCGCCGAAAAGGGCGATATCCTCCGCCACCAACTGACCTTCAGGGATTGTGGCATGACCCTCAAACCCTATGCCGATGGAGATGATTTCGCCGGCAACTATCCCTTTGCCCCATACCAGTTTCGCCTTCTCCAAAAGATCTTTGAGGTCATCCGCCACGTGGGTGCCACCGGGCTTCATCTGGCCAAAGGCGAAAGATCCATGCTGGATGCCTTCCAATCGGCGGCCCAAACCGTGGCCTTGAAGGAAGTGGGTACACTGGTTCCCCTCTATGATTTCTATCCATCCATCGAGAGCTTTCTTGATACCACAGTGAAGCGCACCATCGACCAGGCCGCCGAGAACCCGAGCCTTGAGCCCTTCGATATCAAGCTGCTGCAGGTACTGTTCTTAATAAGGTATGTCGAAGAGATCAAGGGCAACGTGGACAACCTGGTCACCCTATGCCTCAACGAGATCGATGCGGATCGGTTGGCCCTTCGCCGCCGAATTGAAGAGAGCCTCCAAAGGCTTGAAAATGAAACCTTGATCAACCGGAGCGGTGAGAACTATTTCTTCCTTACCAATGAGGAAAGGGACGTCAACCGGGAGGTCAAGAATGTCGATATAAGCGGCCCGGAAGAGGCCCAGCTATTGGGGGAAGTAATTTTTGAGGATGTCCTCAAGGGCCAGCGTAAACATCGCTATTCCAAGAACAAAATGGATTTCACCTTTAACCGGATCTGCGACATGCACCCCGTGGGTGGCCGTGTGGAGGGTGGGTTGATCGTCTCTCTATTCTCCCCCCTGGCCGATGAATATACCTTGTACAATGATGGCAAATGCGTGCTTGAAAGCAGCAACGAGGGCGGTCAAATCATTATCCGGTTACAGGATAACGAAAGGCTGGGCCGGGAACTCCGCACATATGCACAGACCGACAAATACCTCAAGACCAAAAGCGATAGCGGCTTCCCCGACTCCACCAAACGAATCCTTCGGGACAATGCCGACGACAACCGTGAGCGTAGAGAGCTTTTGACCAACCTTTTGGGCGACATGCTCACTGAGGCATCCTACTTCGCTGTTGGCCAGGAACTCACAATCAAGGCTTCCGCTCCCGGAGCCTGCCTGTACGAGGCCCTGGAATATCTGATCACCAACTCCTTCTCCAAGATGGGCTATCTCAAGTATCTCCATCCCGATCCTCTCAAGGAAATCCAGGCGATTCTCCGCAGCAACGATGTCTCCCAGCACACCCTTGCCCTCAATCTGGAAGAGAACAACCCGCAGGCCATCGAGGATCTCCGCAACTATATTGAGCTCTGTACGCTTAAGCATCATGCCATCGTGCTTTATGACGTCATCATGAAACGATATACAGTTCGACCTTATGGTTGGCCCGATTGGGAGGTAATCCTGCTGGTAGCTCGTTTACTGGCAGTCGGGGAAATCAGCTTGAAGTTAGAAAGGGATACGCTCAGTCTTGACAAGGTGTTCGAAAACATAAAGACACCGGCCAAATGGCGGAAGATAACGATTCACAAACGTAAAACCTCTGATCCCAAAGCACTTCAAAACGCACGTCAGTTGGGAAAGGATGTTTTTGCGGAAATGGGACCGGACAACGAAGACGCACTATGTGCATTCTTGAAGGAAAGACTGCGCTCATGGGAAAGCGCTCTCAGCAGTTTCAAACCTCTGGCCGATACAGGCGACTATCCCGGCAAGGAGGATATCAACGAAGCACTGAACGTGATCAAACCGCTTCTGTCCAGTGATGAAAGTTACAAG
>DATKYC010000259.1:0-5672 GCA_035528695.1 Acidobacteriota bacterium
GGAAATCCTGTTTTAACTGAAAGAGAGGGAGCAAGGTCCATTCCCCAAGCAGTATGTCCGATAAGGGTGAGAAAAGGACGGTGTTCTTCAATAAGCCCTTTGAGAGTCTCAATATAGAGGTCTCCATTAAAATTCTTAAACCTATCGTCCTCAAACAGTATAACCCTATCCGCTCTCTCAGCGATATCATTTACAAAAGACTCGTCTTTCCCGGCCATTATTATTGCTGTAAGGGTATGTGACTCTTTTTGGCACAATTCATGAGCCTTCCAGAGCATCGCAAAAGTGATCTCCCTCACTTCTCCCTGTCTATGTTCTACAACGACAAATATCTCGCCCATTTATATGCTCACCCCCTTTTCTTTCATTATTCGGATGATCTCTTCAGCAACTCTGGATGGATCACCTTCTATGATCTCAGCACCCTCTGTTTCAGGAGGCAAATAAACCTCCTCAATGATAGTCCGCCTTGCGAGATCATCATCAGAGAGGTTGAGTTCATTTACCTTCATCACCTTGAGCTCTTTCTTGGCAGCCTTTCTGATACCCATGATAGAGACGTATCTCGGCTCATTGATCCCGGTCTGGATGCTCAGCAGGGCTGGAAGTTTAATCTTTGAGACTTCATCCATACCACCCTCAAGTTCCACCCGGATGGTCGCCTCGTTCCCTTCAAGTTCCACACCAGTCACCACTGCGGCGTGGGCAATACCGAGGTGCTCTGCTAAAAGATTGCCTACCATTCCATGGTTGTCATCATCGGCCTGGACACCTGTAAGGATAAGGTCATATGCCATATCCTTTATCACACCTGCGAGGATCTTTGAAATAACGAAACAATCTAGATCGACCCCCTCCGCATCAATTCTGAAAGCCTTATCAGCTCCCATTGCGAGGCACCTTCTCAGCACCTCCTCATCATCTTCATCTCCAATAGTAATTGCAGTCACCATGCCATCAGATTTTTCTTTGAGGAGCACGGCCTCTTCAATGGCGTAGTTGTCCCACTCGTTAATAACAAACGCCAGCATATCTTTGCGCAGCTCTTTCTTGGATTGTGCAATCTCCAGGTCCACCTCCTGGGTAAGGGGAACCCTTTTTACACATACTATGATGTCCATTCTTACCACCTCCTAAAGTGTTGATACAAGCAGTTCCATAAGATCGACAACCTTCATTTCATTTTCAAGACCGCCCGTTTTTATTGCGTCTTCAAAATGTATTAGACAAAAAGGACAGGCGGTGACAATGGTATTGGCGCCTGCCTCTTTCGCCATCTGGACCCTTTTATCAGCCATCCGTATCTCTTCCTGTTCAATCTCATGCCAAAGTATGATATCACCCCCACCGCAACAGAAACTTCTGTCCCTCGACCTTTTCATTTCCACCAGATTCAGACCTGGTAAGGAGCGAAGTATCTTTCTCGGCTCCTCATATATCTCATTGTGGCGGCCCAGGTAGCAGGGGTCATGATAGGTATATGTGTCTTTTGGTTCCAGGCTTTTTACAGGCCTCAACTTACCGTTCTCAAGCAGGGAGAGAAAAAACTGGGTATAGTGGTACACCTCGAACGAGGACGGGTAATCTTTCTTGAGTGTATTGAAGGCGTGGGGATCTGTAGTGACGATCCGTTTGAAGCGAATGCTCTTCAGTGTCTCCATATTTTCTTCGACCAGGACCTGAAAGAGCCCCTCCTCCCCCATCCGACGGACCTGGTGACCTGAATCCCTCTCGCGTGGCCCCAGTATGCCGAAATCGATGCCTGCCAGGTGTAGTGCCCTGACAATAGCAGAGGCGATAGCCTGGACAGTCGGGTCATATGATCCGTAGCTGTCGACAAAGTAAAGCAGGTCCACTTCATCGCCTTCTTTTAAGATCCTTACAGGTATATCCTCTATTTCTTTGATCCACTCTGCCCGTTTGGCGGCCGGTTTACCAAAAGGATTCCCTGTCTTCTCAAATTGCATGAGTACCTGGTTAAAGGTTTTAGGATTCTGGGATGTCTCGATCAAATGACGTCTCATGTCTATGATCTTGTCAATGTATTCAATAAATACAGGACACTCTTCCTCGCATGCCCCACAGGTGGTGCAGGACCATATTTCATCATCGGTGATGATTCCACCTACCATCGGGTTATCATCCCCGTCATTACTTCCCATACCGCCGGATCTAAAAAGAGGCACTTTCTGATACCCATGGTCCCTAAGTTTGATCGTGATCATTTTTGGGGACAGGGGTCGTCCGACCATATTTGCAGGGCAGTTGTCAGAGCAGCGCCCGCACTCGGTGCAGGTGTAAAAATCGAGGATGTGCTTCCAGGTGAAGTCTTCCAGTTTTTCAACACCCAACATCTCCAGTTCCTCGATGTTTTGCACACCCCATCGTGCTGGCTTTATGGAGCCTTTGGAGCTTTTTCTCAAAAACACATTTGGCAGGGCGGTAATAATGTGGAAGTGTTTTCCAAGGGGGAGAAAATTCAGGAAGAAGAAAAAGCTAAGGAGGTGGAGCCAGTAACTCCACGTGTGGACGGCTTTTAGGAAACGGGGGGCGGAATCCGGTAACATAACGGCAGCAAGCTGTGAGGCAGGAAGCCATGTTTCCCCGGATTTGATCAACAGGAGCGCACTTCCCTCGTAGAACATATCGGTAATCATCAGAAAGGCGATGAGGCCAAGGACGAGATAGGCCTCAAATGAGTGGCTCCCTTCATACCTCTCAGGTCTTCCTATAGCCCGCCTTAGTATGGCTGAGATGCAGGCTACGAGCACTATCAATTCAAAGATATCCTTGAGGGTATCGTAAAACAGCCCAAATCCTCCGTGCATGAGGGGGCGCAGTATGGGAAGATTTATCCCTTGTGTGACCAGATCAGCGGAACGCAGCCCCAGGACCACAAACCCCCAAAATATCATTATATGGAGAAAACCTGCCCAAAAATAGCGGGGCTGTCTTTTCTGGATAAGGCCGTAGGTAATGAGATCAAGAATTCTCTTCCAAATGGAGGAAAAACGAGGATCGGGTTGGCCCATGCTAATCAGCACATATCTCCAGTACATGACATAGATGAAAAAGAATAAACCTATAATCAGAATTGCCCACCCAAAGACGTATCCTGGTATGCCGAGGTATGTGGTGACGGCCGGATGTATAGAAGGTATCATTGTCAACTCCTGTTATTTCAAAATACCTTTGGTGAAGATCTCCACGAACAAATCGGCCAGTTCATCTAATCCCACTGAGCCTTCCCTGTGGTACCAGTTAATGGTGTAATGAACCATTCCAAAGAAGGCAAAAGTCGCAATTGAAGAGTGTATGTGTTTGATCTTGCCCTGGTCAGCCAATTCATTCAAGATATCCTTGATAAGTTCGACGTAGCGCCTCTCCTTTTTTATCAGGATGCTTCGGTACTCCTCGTTCAGGGAATTCAACTCATTGGCCATAAGAATTAGTCCCTCCTGATCCCCTGCATAATAGAGGATATAAAAGCGGAGTACCTTCTTCAATTTGTCTTCGGGCGGTATGTCGGCAGAGCAGATCTGCTCCAATGTAGTAAGGCAATCGTCAATGGCATCATTGGCCAGCTTGAAGAGGAGTTCCTCCTTACTCTTAAAGTAGTGATAGAGGGAGGACTTATCCATTCCCAATTCCCTGGCAATCTCACGCATGGAGGTGGTGTGATAGCCTTTACGAGCAAAGAGATGGGCAGTTACACGCCGTATCTCTTCGATTTTTTGTACTTTTTTTGGTTTGGTCATACCTACGCCAGGCGATTTTCAAACAAACGGTTGGTTTAGATAACATTGATCCCGATTTTGTGTCAACAAAATTCGAAAGCTGGTTAATGCCAGTTACCTCTTGGCGTTGGGTTGCTTGACTTGGACAGGCCTTTTCGGTAATGTCACGACCATGGAAAAAAACATCAACGCAGTTAGGGGAGCCCTCCAAATGGCTGGACCGGGTGTGAATGTCTCCCGTATTATTACCCTTACCACCGATTTCGGCCTCAGTGATCCTTATGTAGGTATCATGAAAGGGGTTATTTTCTCCATAAATCCAGAGGCTAGCGTTGTGGATATAAGCCATCAGATAAAGGCGGGATCCATAATCCATGCCGCCGGTCTTATCCGGGAGGCCTATCACTTTTTTCCGGAAGGGACCGTCCATGTAGTGGTGGTTGATCCCGGGGTGGGGAGCGAAAGGCGGCCGATTGTTGTCAAAACGGAAGGCCATCTTTTTGTGGGTCCGGACAATGGGCTCTTCTCGCCATTCATCGCCGCAAGTCAGCATACAAAGATTATCCATATTACGGAAAAAAGATATTTTCGGCCTGATGTGAGCCCCACCTTTCACGGTCGGGATATCTTTGCCCCCGTCGCCGGTCACTTATCACTGGGAGTGGATCCAAGAGAAATGGGGCCGACCATATCTGATCCCGTGTCTATCGCACTTCCAAAATCAGCAAAGAAAGGGAACATCCTTCTGGGTGAGGTTGTACGCGTAGATCATTTTGGAAACCTCATCACCAATATCCGGCGGGACGAGATAGAACAGTTCACAGGGACTCGCCGGCCCGTCATAAGCGTCAGGGATATAGTCGTTGAAGGTGTGAGCAGGACATATGGGGACGTGAGGGTGGGCGAGGTACTGGCCCTCGTTGGCAGTTCCGGCTATCTTGAAATCGCAGTCAATTTGGGGAGGGCGTGTGACCGGTTGGGCCTGAATGAAGATGAGTATACGGGGGTCGAGGTTGAGGTAAAGCGAACCAGGTAATCTTGGCACAATGTCGTGGTAACCAATGATGCTGGTTCCAGCATTTGGTCTTCTTGCGGAGCCCTCATAGATCTGGTAAGTCTTTTTCCAGGGCCTTGAGGTACTCTTCCCACTCTAAAGGTAGAAAATACCTTGTCTTGTTGTTGCACTCTTTGCAGGCCGGTACGATATTTCCTTTCTTACTCTTTCCTCCACGGCTGAGAGGAACCACGTGGTCCATGGTCAGTTGTTCACGGCCCACTTCCCGTCTGCAATAATAGCAAACTCCCTTATCAATCTTTCTGTTCCACCAGTGAGTACGTCTCAGATTTCTGGCTTTATCCTTTTCCTGCCGGATCTTTTCCTCAGTGATAGTGTCGATATCTGACGACATAAATGGTCAATGCCTTAGCGGGTATGGTAACATCCATTAAAACCGGTTAGCCGGGTGGCCCAATGTCAGAGTGAATCAGGCCGGTATTCCAGCAGCAGAAAAGGGCCTTCAGCTTTGGATCAGAAATCTATACCGCTTTAGGGAAAACGGCAAGGAAATTTGAAGAGCGCGGGGTTTCCCCCGGGGGTAGTGGCATGAGTTCCAAGGAGAAAATCTGGGGGCTAACGAACCTGGTGAACTGGAATTGGTAGGTTGACTGGTAAAAAGCCAGTGTGATAGAAATGGAACGAATGCATCCTGATCTCTATCACTTAATGACACATGCGGTGAGGCAGGCGGAAAAGGCTTTGGCGAGGGGAGAGGTGCCGGTTGGTGCAGTGGTGGCAACCCTTGAGGGAAAGATTGTTGCCGAGGCCCACAATCAACCAATAGCTCTTAGAGACCCTTCGGCCCACGCCGAAATTCTGGCCATGAGAAAGGCCGGTTCTCTATGTGATAATTACCGGTTGAACAACGCCATTTTGGT
>DATKYC010000260.1:0-2744 GCA_035528695.1 Acidobacteriota bacterium
AAGGCACAGATAGCAAGACCAAAGGCGGAATCCTTTATATAGGCGAAATCAATAAGTAGCCTCGGGAAATAATCGGAAAGGGGAACAATGGCCATCTGGATCACTTCCATTACCACCACCATAAAGATAGACCCGAAAATAGCCCCGTGAATGGAACCCACCCCTCCGATCAGGATCACGCCCGCCAGCCAAAGGGACAAAAACCAGGGAAAGTGCTCCGGGCTCAAGGCAGCGAGATTGCTTACCCAGAAGGCCCCTGCAATACCTGCCAGGAATCCTGCCACAAAAAAGGCCAACAACTTGTACCATACGATGTTGATGCCGAGGGTCTCGGCGGCAATATCATTGTCCCTAATAGCCACCCATGCCCGACCCGCCTTGGAACGAAACAGGTTGGCCATTATTACGACCATCAATGTGAGCAATATAACCATGAGAAAATAGATTCTGATTTCAGTGTCCATATCCCAGGGCCCAATCTTTATGGTTCCCGGTGGCAGAGAAAAGGACTGGGCCCTGCCGCCGATCTTGCTCACATACTGGGTAAGTATGAAATCCACCGTGATAAACTGGGCAGCCATTGTGGTAAGGATCAGGTAAAAGCCCTTCACCTTTGCAGAAGGCAGCCCGAAAAGTACGCTCCAGAGGCCCGCAACTACCCCTCCGAAAAGGATGCTGATCGGATAGGCAATCCCCCAGTCCAGCAAAAATTTAGGCCAGGGAAACACCATAATCAACATGGTGCTTGCGTACGCCCCCACCCCGATAAAGGCTGCGTGTCCGAGGGTAACCAGGCCCGCATAACCAATGAGTAGTTGAACACCTAGGGCGCCCATGGCAGTGTACCCAACCATTATGGCCACACCGAGCCAGTATTCAGAGAGCACCAAAGGAAACACCACAAAGATGACTAGAAGCAGCAGAACCATCTTACCCTTTATGAATGAACTCTGCCACCAGCCCTGATCTTCCGCATAATCCTGATGGTAATCACCGCACGGCAACCACACACTTGACATAGAAGTACCCCCTCTATCAATTCGGAATTCGGAAGTAGGAAGTCGGAATCACGTCTTTATATATTGCCCTATTTTTCATTCCCGATTCCATCTTCCCCGCATCCTCTGTTACACTCTCTCGATCCGTACCCATCCCCACAGGCCATAGGGTTTGAACAGGAGAAAAACCACCATGAAGACAAACGGCACTATCTCCTTCACCCCTCCCGGGAAATACTGATCAAGGTAGGTTCCCGACAGGTTCTGGAGAATGCCTATAATGATTCCGCCCACAATTGCGCCTGGCACGGAGTTCAGTCCACCGAGGACTACGGCAGGTAAGACCAGAAGACCCAGGTAACCCACAGATATATTTATGCCGTTTATGTTACCAAGCAGGGCGCCACCCACGCCCGCAGCCATAAAGGCAATGGACCACGCAGCCGCATACACAAAGCGGGCACTGACCCCTAACGAAAGCGCGGCCGTTTCGTCATCGGCGGTTGCCTGCATGGAAAGACCCCACCGTGTGTATTTAAAGAAACATACAAAGCCGATGAGCAGCACAATGGCGAGAATAAATGACCAGAGGTATACTGGAGATAACTTTAGAAAACCAACACTAATTGGCCTAATGTCGAAGACTGCAGGCTCAAAGACCCTCGTATCTGTTCCCCAGGTATAGGAAACCAATCCCTTGAAAAAGAAGGAAAGTCCCACCGTTATCATAATGACTGTCAAGACTGGCTCTCCAATCAGCTTGTCAAGGAAGATGCGCTCGGTAAGGAAACCAAGGATGATTCCTACGGCCAGGGTTAAGATGATTGCAAAGGGAAAAGGCACCCCCATCTGGTGAAAGGTGTAAGCGAAATAGGCCCCGATTAGGGTCAATTCCCCCATGGCCAGGTTCAAGACACCTGAACATTTGAAGATCAGAACCCAGCCCAGGGCCACCAGGGCATAGATCCCACCCACCATGATACCTGTAGTCAAGCTCATCAAAAAAAGCTCCATTAGCCTCCTCCCTTATACCTTAACATTTTGGATGCGCAAGTCGGTCGCTATGCGCTGCTCCCTACCATCTTCATAGGTAATGGTAGTATCCATGTGAACCGTATCCACGTCACTATACAGGGCATCCACGATGTCCTTGTATCTGTTTTCCACAAAGGCCCGTCTCAATTTAGAGGTCCGTGTCAGTTCTTCGTCATCCGCGTCAAACACCTTATAGAGATTGATAAACTTGTGGATCTTTGCCGGACCGGGCAGATCTTTGTTTGCAGTTTCGATCTGTTTCTGAATCAGATCATACACTGCCGTCTGCTGGGACAGTTCAGGGTAACTCGTGTAATTTATCTTTCTCTCGTCAGCCCACTTCCCCACCACCGAATAATCAATGCACATAACTGCCGATATATAGCCCCTCTTGTCCCCAACTACCCAAGCCTCCTCGACAAATGGACTGAACTTGAGCCTGGTTTCAAGATACTGAGGTGCGAAGGGCCTACCATCGTTCAGGGTCATCACGTCCTTGGTCCGGTCGAACACCACCAGATGCCCCTCCTCATCGATGAACCCTCGGTCCCCTGAATGGAGCCAACCATCCACCAGGGTCTTCTTGGTCTCTTCATCGTTCTTGTAGTACCCTATGAAAACAGAAGGGCTTTTGGAGAGGATCTCGCCCTCTTCTGTGATCCGCACCTGGGTCTCTGGAATCGGCGTGCCAACCGTGTCGAATTTCACGTC
>DATKYC010000261.1:0-4811 GCA_035528695.1 Acidobacteriota bacterium
TCTGAATGAATTCCTCTTCTGTGATACTCAAAACCATTATTGATCTCCTTTGGAGATTCCCTGTCTCGCAAAGCGCGACTGCATGGAGCTCTAATTTCCCGTGAATAATAGAAGAATGGTCAGTTTCTTGATCGTACCGGTTTGTGCAATAAGATCAAGGAAGAAAGGTCAGTGTCCGTTGACTAAACAGCGCTTCGATTTGTTGGCCTTTTTCTTAGGAAGACATAAAAGAAAAGATAAAGCGCTAAGAGGAGAAAAATTCCGTCTCGGAGAAGGTACCATCCCATGGGGGCTCCCGAAGCGACCTCGCCGGTGGTGCTAAAACAGCCACAATTGATATCCAGTCCGCGAGCAACGTTAAAGAGGATCGCCCCGAAAAAGGTGAGCAAAAGAAGATTGCTAAGTACCACTGCCCCGGGGATCCACAGACCCAGCATAAGAAGGAGGCCTAAGAGCAGTTCGATCCAGGGCAACATGATGGCCGTGAGGTTGACCGCTTCGTCGGGAACGATCTGATAATTATAGATAATCTTTGCAAAAGCGGCCGGGTGCAGGATCTTATCCACACTTGCCAGGATAAATATCGCGCCCAAAAGTAGGCGGCCCCAGAAAAAGAGCCGTTTGTTCCAAAGGAGCCGGTTATACTGCTTGTTCTCGTTCATTTTGACAACAGAAATGGCCTATTTTCCTAATGATTGGGTGAAGGTTCCTTTAGCCACCGGCAATTGGGCTTCCTGCCAAAGCCTCAAGCCGCCCACGAGTACACGGACATTCTTATAGCCTTCTTTGAATAAAGCCAACGCCAGCTCGTGACTTTGGCCGCAACCTTCTCCGTCACAATAGGTGACGAGGACGGCATCGTTGGAAATACCTTTTAACACCTCTCTAAACAGTTTCTCAAAATCATCCCATGGTAAGTTGAGAGCACCCTCAATGTGCCCCCGTTCATAAAGCTCCGGTGAGCGGGCATCAACGAAGACCGGCTTCTTATTAAAGAAAAATTCAAGAGATCCCTCCAAGGATATCACAATGCTTTCCCCCAACTCCAGTTTCACCCGGGCCTCCGGGGACCAAACTCCCACTAGAGGAAGAGGGTCTGGCCGCATCTGGTTTACCATAAGCCCGATAGCCGCAGCTACCAGAAGAATCGCGCCGCCCTGCCAGATCGTCTCAAGAATTATCGGTTTTTGCTTTCTCACCATTTTCTTACCCTTGGGGAAACCAGTGAGTGGTTTTTAGGCATATTTTTACCAGCATAAGCATTACCGGCACCTCTATTAACACCCCCACCACCGTGGCAAGGGCAGCGCCGGATGAAGGTCCGAAGGGTATAGTGGACATTGCAACAAACGCCTTTCAAAATCAAGCGCCCTCTTCATGGTTGGCACGTCACATGGCAGATGCCTGTGGGCGTGTCTACGGCATAGGGAAAATACTTTTTCTTGAACCACAATGCCACGTTGACTAGGCTGATGAGGACCGGCACCTCCACCAGGGGCCCGATCACGGCTGCAAAGGCCTGGCCCGAGTCAATCCCGAAGACCGCCACGGCCACGGCGATGGCCAGTTCAAAGTTGTTGGATGCCGCCGTGAAGCTCAGGGTGGTGGATTGTTCGTAGGTGGCGCCCACCTTCATGGACAGGTAGAAGGACACGAAGAACATGATCACGAAATAGATGCAGAGGGGTATGGCCACCCGGACCACGTCCAGGGGAAGCTGGACGATATACTCCCCCTTGAGGGAAAACATCACCAGGATGGTGAAAAGCAATGCGATGAGGGTAATGGGGCTGATCTTTGGGATGAACTTCTTTTCATACCATTCACGGCCCTTGGTCTTGAGCCCAATGAGTCGTGAAAGCACGCCGGCGATAAAGGGAATGCCCAGGTAGATAAAGACACTCTCCGCGATCTGTCCGATGGAGATGTCCACCACCGCCCCTTTCAGTCCGAGCCACTGGGGAATAACGGTGATAAAGATATATGCATAGAGGGAAAAGAAGAGGACCTGGAAGACCGAGTTGAAGGCCACGAGCCCGGCGCAGTACTCCGCGTCACCTGAGGCCAGCTCATTCCACACCAGGACCATGGCGATACAGCGCGCAAGGCCGATCATGATGAGCCCCACCATGTATTCATGGTGCCCGGAAAGGAAGGCAACGGCCAGAAGGAACATGAGGATGGGACCGATGACCCAGTTCTGCACCAGAGAAAGAAAAAGGACCTTGAAATCCCGGAACACGTACCCCATCTCTTCGTACTTCACCTTTGCAAGGGGCGGATACATCATCAGGATCAGACCGATGGCGATGGGGATGTTGGTGGTGCCCACCTGGAAATAGTTGATGATCTGCCTGACACCGGGGAAGAGATACCCCCAGCCTACACCCACAAACATGGCCAGGAATATCCAAAGGGTCAAAAACCGATCAAGAAAGGAAAGACGCTTGGCAATGGAATTCTCTGCTTTCATAAGAAATCTCCTTAATGGAGTCTATTCGCCTATAAATCAAAGCGAAAACCGCTCATGTATGCCTGCAACTTCTCTCTGTTTTCCTCTTTCATGGACGGGCAATCCTCTCCTCCTTTCACCCCCTGAGCCACCAGGGAGGCGAAGACCATGCACGTGGGCTGACCGCACTCCCGGCAGTTTGTCTTGGGCAAGAATCTGAGGATCTCCAAAATCCCAGGCTTTGGCATTCCCTCGTACCTGGGCTCAATCTCGTCTCTCTTTTCCCACGCCTCGTTGATCTCCCTTTTGAGCCACTCCAGGATCTTATCTGCTTCCTCTTCATCCCTGAGGGCATTGACGGCGATCTCCCTGGGATGGAGCGTAATGAGTTTACCGTGAATCCTGAAGGTGACGGCCGGCGGATCCTTGAAGTATTCAAAACCTCCGAGCACCGCATTGAGATAAGGGAACGCCTCGGTGATATCCTGTTCCAGATGAGCAATACAGTGGAGGGATTGAAAACTCGGATTGCATTCAGGCCTAAAAATCTCTTTGCTGTAACTTTCAAGTAACATCACATTCCTCCTCTCTTTCTTGACCGGAGTGAAGGTAAGAGGTTATGCTCCACTTCCCGCGCATCTTGAAGGAAAGAAAAAGGATAAACCCGTTTTTGTTTACCGCACGACTGAGACAAATGGATTAATGATGAAATAGATCGCAAGTATACCGATTACAACCCCGGCCCCTTTCCGAAACCAGTTTGCAGCCCCTTGCCATCGGCTATTTTCCAGGATACCCTTAACTGCGGCCGTGGAACTGCCCGCTACAACAATGGGCAGACAATGACCGATAGCAAATAGAAGAATAAAGAGAATCCCTGTTGCCACCTTCTGCTGGATTGTGATAATCGCAAGGATAGGGGCTATAAAACCGAAAGTACACGACCCGGAAAGGACCCCATAGGCCAATCCGAGGATAAAGGCCCCCAAGAGACCTGTGAGCTTTAGCCGATACAGCAGGCTGCCCGACATGGAACATTTCTCCACACCGAACATCCCCAGCGCCACCCATATTAGTATCAAGCCCACCAGGATCTGCCAGTAGTTGCCCACATCGCCCAGCATTCGGCCCAGGAGGGCGCAAATGATACCGATCAATGCGATAGTAATAAAAAGGCCGAGGGTAAAGACGAAAGAGTAGTACACAGCCTGCCGGGGTTTTAGGATCTGCTGCTGGCCACCAACATAGGCCACAATAAGGGGTATGGATGCCAGATGGCACGGGCTAAAGACCACACTGACCATGCCCCACAAGAAACAACCAAGAGCGGCAATGGCTGTTCCACCTGCAATCCACTCATTGATAGTCAGCAAGAATGTCTGGAGCATGAATATTTTCCCTTAGCCTAATCTACTGGTTGTGGTTGTCTCGCCGATTGATCAACCCCCATTTTTTTCAGTTGCCCAATTATAGCCTCCTCGCTCATGAACCCCACATGGCGGTAGACCTCCTTACCATCCTTATCGTAGAATATCTGGGTAGGAATGGCGTGGAGGCCAAATCTCCGCACCTGGTCGTTATGTTCCCAGACATCAATGAAAACGATAGCAGCTTTTCCTCTAAAGACCTTTTCCAGCTTCTGAAGAATTGGGGCCATCATCTTACAAGGGATACAGGATTTGGCACCCAGATCAAGCATGGTAACCATGCCATTGACCGGCACATCTCTAAGCTCATCTCCTCTGACATCACCCGAAAGGGCAAAAAAGGCGGCTACCGAGAGCATACATATCAGCCTGACTCTACCTATCATCTTTGTCTGACCTATTCTTTGATCCACTTCTTGATCTCTTCCTTTTCCGGTATCTTGCCCACACTCTTGACCTCGCCGTCAACGACCACCGCGGGCGTTCCGAAGACGCCATATTTGGCAATTTCCATGACATTGGTCACCTTTTCAATCTGGGCATCTATTCCTGCCTCGGCGACCGCCTCCTCAACATTTCTTTTGGTCTGCTCACACCTTTGGCAACCGGGCCCCAATACTTTGATTTCCATTATTTGTCCTCCTTTCAATCAAAAAATTACTTTCGAACTTTCTTCAATCCGCCAGCCATCCATAGGTCATACCCGCGATGGTTGACATGATCACGATAATGGTGCAAAAAGCCGCGGTCTTCTTGATGCCCATTACGCCCCCAATTACCAGCATGTTGGGAAGCGAAAGCGCCGGGCCTGCCAAAAGCAAGGAAAGTGCCGGCCCCTTACCCATCCCTGCGCCGATCAGACCTTGAAGAATGGGCACCTCTGTGAGAGTGGCAAAATACATGAGGGCCCCTGATATAGACGCGAACAAATT
>DATKYC010000262.1:0-5624 GCA_035528695.1 Acidobacteriota bacterium
GGATGCTCTTGAGGACCTGCAAGGTCTTCTCTGAGAGGGTGTGTTCCGAGAGAGACGTGAGATCCCACCTGAAGTAATGCCTTTCAGATAGCAGGGTGATTATCACAATTAACACAAGGACAAGGAGGATCGCGGCCGTCATGTGGGAAGAACTTATTAGCCCTAGTTTTTTCTTGTATTTCCCCACGATCTTACCCTCTCCAGTATCTTGAATTAAGGAACCTGAGTGTAAGAAAAAGCCAGAAGAATATGAAAGAAAGATAAAACACAATATCCCTGCTATCCACTAATCCCTCCGTGAAAGAGTCAAAATGGCTTACTATAGAGATATGTCCTAAGATAGCTGATAAGAAATGCCCTGATATGCTTGTTGTCCAGCCGAGCATCCAGAACAGGAGCAGTGCTCCAAAGCTTAATACTGCTGCTACGATCTGGTTTTCTGTCAAAGATGAGGTGAAGATCCCCAGGGCTATAAAGCTTCCTCCCAGGAGGATCATTCCCAAGTACCCCGAAATGACTACGCCCCACTCCAGGCTGCCGAAAAACTCCATGATTATCAGGTATGGGATTGTGCCTAATAGCAAAGTGAGGAGCACCAGCACCGTCGCACAGAACTTCCCTATCAAAACGGCCATGTCCGAGATCGGGTAAGTGAACAGCAGCTCAATGGTTCCTGTCCGTTTTTCCTCTGCATATAGTCTCATTGTAATCAGGGGGAGCATGAGAAGGAGAATTGTAGAGAGATCCCCAAAAAGAGGTATTATGACCATATCGGATACGTTTAGCCTTTCGGACATGTAAGGGCTGCTTGTAGCCTGGAAACTGAGGATACTGAAGTGGGCGGTGTTGCTAAAAAACAGATATCCGGAAACCACTAAAAAGATAAAAGCAGCCGCATAGAAAATGGGTGAAGTAAAGGTGACGGATAGTTCTTTTTTGAAAATAGCAGCAATCTGTCTCATGGCTCGTATCGCATTGTATCAGTGGATATGCGTTTGTGTTTCCCCTTCCTATCCTAATTTTCTCGTTCGGTGTTTTCTTCGGTGACCAGGCGTACAAATACCTCTTCCAGACTGAGGTCCCTTGAACGCATCTCTCTTAGACCCCAGCCGGAATCAACAATCGCTCTGGCCAGTGCGGGCCTGATATTTTCATCACAAAGGCTTTTGACAATAAACTCGCCTTCCCGCTTCTCTCCCTCGACTTGAAAAACGCCTTCGACCGACAGGAGTTTTCTCTCCACATCAGACGGAGGGCCGTCCACCCACATTACAGTCCGCATCTCCGTCTGAATCTGGTCAGTGAGATTCTTGGGTGAGCCTTCCGCTATGATTTTCCCCTGGTTTACAATAATCACTCTCTGGCAGACCTGGCTCACTTCAGGAAGTATGTGGGTGCTCAGCAGAACCGTCCTGGTTTCCCCAAGATTCTTTATCAGTTCCCTTATTTCTATTATCTGAGCAGGGTCCAGACCAGTCGTGGGCTCATCAAGTATCAGGACTGGCGGGTCATTCAAAAGGGCCTGGGCCAGTCCTACTCGCTGCTTAAGACCCTTGGAGAGGTGCCTGATCAATCTGGTTCGGTGTTCTGTGAGCCCACATACACTAGTAACCTTATCTATCTCATTTTTTAACTGCCTCCCCGTGAGCCCCTTTACAGAACCGGAAAAGGCCAGAAATCTGTTTACAGACAGCTCATGGTATAGGGGCACGTTTTCAGGCAAAAACCCTATTTTTTTTCTGATACTGAGGGACTGGGTTCGGCTCTCAAGCCCCCCGATCAATACTCTCCCGTAAGTGGGAGGCATGAAGCATGTGAGGATTCTTAAGATAGTTGTTTTTCCGGCTCCATTGGGACCAAGAAGGCCTACTACCTCCCCCCGATCCACATGAAACGAGATATCTTGGATAGCGCATTTTAGGCCGTAAAATTTAGTAACCTCTTCAGCAACAATCATTGTTGTAAACACCTTATCCTACACTAGATAGTAATAAGCTCATATTTGCGGGTGCCAAGACCAATCTTTTCAGCATGCTCCAACTGGATGCCCCAGTCAATTTGCGGATATAAACCTCTGAATTTATCGTCACCCGGCTCCCTCAGTGTGGTGAGGCAGGAGCCTTCAGCAGCCATCTGACGATTAACAAGGTCTACAGAGGCCTGTTCAATGGCAACAGGGTCTTTGGATGCCAGGATTCCGATATTCTGAACAATTGGGGTGTCGCTATGACCGTAGCAATCGCACGCAGGGGTAATGTCAGTCAAAAAATTAAGAAATAGTGCCTTGCCTTGTTTCCCCTTCAAGACCGCAAAGGCATATTCCACCATCTTTTTTTGGAAAGCAGGGATGTCTGAACTCCATTGGACGTGGATGGCGCCGTTAGGGCATATCAGGATGCACTCGCCACATCCCAAGCATTTTTGCTGATCGATCCTCGCCTTTTCTTCGTTTAATGAGATCGCGTTTTGCGCACAGTGCTCAATGCACTCGCCGCATCCTACACAACTTCTGCGCTTAACTTTTGGAGATAAATCGGAGTGCTGTTCCATTTTCCCCTTTCTGGATGCACACCCCATTCCCAAGTTCTTGATGGTTCCGCCGAATCCTGACAGCTCATGCCCCTTGAAGTGGGCCACACTTATGAGGACATCCGACTCGACAATATCCTTTGCCAGGTAAGCGGTCTTAATGATTTCTTGGTCGATTCTGACACTCGAGGAGGAGGCACCCCTTACACCATCAGCAATAATTACGGGCGTTTTTACTACTGAATAGGTAAAACCGTTCTCGATTGCTGTGCTAAGGTGAGACACGCTGTCGCTCCTAGTTCCCGCATAGAGTGTGTTGGTATCCGTCAAGAAAGGTGAGGCTCGCAGTTCTCTTACACGGTCCACGATTGGGCGGATAAGTACCGGCCTGATGAATGCGGTATTACCCTTTTCACCAAAGTGCAGTTTAATCGCAACAAGAGCTCGAGACGTTATGATGTCTTCGATACCACTGCTGTTCATAAGCCTTACTAATTTGGACGGTAAATTCTCTCTTACTGAGGTCCTGAGATCTGAAAAATATACTTTACTCGAAGGCATAAGAAGGCTCCATGGCGATTATATATTTACTGATTGAAGGCTAGAAAAAAGTATAAAAATGTCTTTGGGCGAATAAACCAGCATATCATAGGAAAAGCCCAATGTTTGCGGAACCACTGCGACGTCGGTACAAATTGCAGCATGGCCACATAAGTACCGACAGATATAAAGCATTCCTGATTTATCTGTCAAGGCGGTTGTCTCAGGCATTATATTTTTGATTGACAAATTAAGTTACGTTGGATTATTAGTTTGTAGCTAAAGTCAGCTTGGCTTTGCTACGTGGGCCAAAGATGGCAAATCTCGTGGAAATCTTGCGCTCCGAGGAGATTTCCGGGTTTTCACCAAGGACAGAGATAATTCCAAGAGATTATATCGAAAGTTGTTGGGTAGATTATGAAAAAGAAAATTCTTTTCCTGGGTTTTCTTGTTGTTGTTGGGTTCCATTGTATGCTACTGGGAAATGCGTTTGCCCAGGAGCCCAAAAGAATCTTGAGTATTGAAGCATATGATATGCTCAATACAGTGCCTGATACTTACCTCATTGATGTAAGGACGAGGGCAGAATACCAATTTGTGGGCCACCCCATCAGTGCATACCTTTTTCCATACATGTTCATGACCGCAGAGTTTGGGAAGAGCAATGACACGTACGGGTATCGATATAATGTGAAGAATAAGTCGTTTGTCGAAGAGATAAGCAAGGTGTTCAAAAAGACAGACAACTTGCTGGTCCTCTGCCGCGACGGAACGCGTAGCGCGCTTGCTGCCAAAGACCTCATTAATGCTGGGTTTAAGAACGCTTTTAACGTAGAGGATGGTTTTGAAGGGCCAGAATTCCCCACTTTTAATGACAGTAATAAGCACAAGTTTTACAGGCAGCTTGCGAAGAGGAGTAAGGTTTACGGCTTCAATCACAGGCGACACTACGGATGGCAGTGGTGGGGCCTGCCCTGGGTCTATGAAATTGATCCCAAGTATATCTATCCGCCCGACCTGACGCCTTCCAAGAAATAAGGCTTAATTTTACCCTCAAACAGCTATCCAATTCCGGTCGGTTCCATCCCCATTGAAAAGTTGCCACCGTTTCAGTTGACAAAGTTTTGAGGTCATGTTAACGCTTTAATGAAATAAAGATCGCAGAAAGGAGACTGAGTATGGCTGATATTTTGGCGGTAACAGATGAAAGTTTTGAAGAGACAATCATCAAGTCCGACATACCAGCCATGGTTGACTTTTGGGCAGAGTGGTGCGGTCCTTGCAAAATGGTAGCGCCCGCATTGGAGGAATTGGCCCGAGAGTATAAGGGCAGGATAAAGGTCGCCAAGATGAACGTGGATGAGAACCGTCAGACTCCCACAAAATTTGGTATCAGAAATATCCCTACGCTCATTCTTTTCAAGGGGGGAACGGTGGCCCGGACAATTATCGGGGCTCATCCCAAAACTTACATTGACGGGGAGCTGAGGAAATTGTTGTAATCTCCTTGAATCAGAACGTTGACCCTGCCAAAAGAGAGAAGGCAGGGTTTTTATTTCCTTGTGTTCATTGTCTAGTATGGAAGATTTGATCATAATAGGAGCTGGACCCGCTGGGCTGACAGCAGGACTTTATGCGGCCAGGTCACGTCTCAGGGTCGTATTGCTGGAAAGGCTTGCCCCTGGTGGTCAGATTGTTACGACTGATTGGGTGGAGAATTACCCCGGCTTTCCGGAAGGCATATCAGGCTTCGAGCTGGTCGACAGGATGAAACGCCAGACCGAAAAATTCGGACTGGTCATAGAGAATCAACAGGTCGCGCGGGTTGAACTCACTCCAGAAAAGAAAATCGTGGTGACCGACAAGGGGACTCTTGAAAGCCAAGCCGTGATCCTGGCGTGTGGTGCAACACCTCAGAGACTGTCGATTGATGGGGAAGAACAGATGACCGGCAAAGGGGTCTCGTACTGCGCGACCTGCGATGGGCCTTTTTATAAGGACAAGGAAGTGGCCGTCATCGGAGGGGGCGATACGGCACTGGAAGAAGCGATTTTTTTGACGCGATTTGCGAGTAAGGTTTATCTCATACACCGGAGAAACAAGCTAAGGGCCATTAAATTGCTTCAAGACAGGGCAGCGGAAGAAGAAAAGATAAAATTCATATTGGATACCATACCCACGAGGATTGCAGGTGAGACCGGGGTGGAAGGGTTAGATCTCAAGAACATAAAAACCGGCGAAATGAAGCACTTGTCGGTCGAAGGCGTCTTCGTCTTTGTGGGTTATAGCCCCAATAGCGAGTTGGTAAAGGGCCTAGTGGCCTTGGATGAGGATGGCTTTGTGATAACCAATGGCAATATGGAGACTTCCGTGCCTGGCGTGTTTGCTGCAGGAGATATCAGATCAAAGCTGCTTCGTCAGGTGTCTACGGCTGTGGGTGAAGGTGCCACAGCAGCTTTTGCGGCTGAAAAGTATCTTGAGAGTCTTAAGTAGGGGAAGGTTCGTTATGTACAGATACCGTTTCGTGGCGAAATTGGTTTTTGTCGGGATCTTGA
>DATKYC010000263.1:0-5707 GCA_035528695.1 Acidobacteriota bacterium
TCAATTTGGAGACAATTGAAAAATATGCGCAAGCTGGTACTTTTTTTGATTTTAGCCGGTTTTGCCGTTGCGGCCGCACTGGTCTATTATTCCAGGGATAGGGGCGGTGAACAGGCCGAGTTCACCTTTGCAAAGGCTGACAGAGGTTCCATTGTCAGCCTGGTTTCCTCCACCGGTACGCTCAATGCGCTGGTTCAGGTCCAGGTGGGATCTCAGGTATCTGGTCAGATTAAGGAGCTTTTGGCCGATTTCAATTCCGAGGTCCACCAGGATCAGGTTATCGCCCGGATCGACCCGGTGAATTTCGAGGCCCGTGTGCGTCAATTTGAAGCTGAACTCGCAGTCTCAACGGCCAACGTGGCCATACAGTCCTCGGCAGTGGAACGTGCCAGGGCAGAGCTGCAAAACGCCCGGTCGGGAGCTGCGGCGACCATGGCCCAGACGGAAAAGGCGAGGGTTGTCTTAAATGATGCCAGGCGTAACCGGAATCGCAAGGAGGCACTGCACAAGCAATCAATCATTTCGGAAAGCCAGTTTGATGAAGCGGTGGCAGCGTATGATCAGGCTGGGGCCCAGGTGCGGGCGGCCGAAGCAGAGGAAAAGGCCAAGTATTCTCTGATCAGGTCAAGTGAGGCCGCACTCAAGATGGCTAAGGCCCAGGTAGAACACGCCCAGGCCCAGGTGAAACAAAAGGAGGCCGCTTTACACCAGAGCAAGGTCGATCTGGAGCATACTGTCATCCGATCCCCTGTAGATGGCGTTGTTATCGGGCGAAGCGTGGATATAGGGCAGACCGTGGCAGCCAGCCTCCAGGCTCCAACGCTATTTACCATTGCCCAGGACCTTCGTGAGATGCAGGTAGATACAAGCGTGGATGAGGCTGACATTGGTTGCATACAAATGGGCCAGGGAACGACCTTTTCTGTGGATGCCTTCCCAGGGCGGCAATTCAAGGGACAGGTCATTCAAATACGCAAACAACCGGAAACCATACAGAATGTCGTAACATATACGGTGGTGGTGTCTGCGGAAAACTCTGATTTACTTCTTCTTCCGGGAATGACCGCCAATGTTCAGATTGCGGTTGATGAACGTTCGGATGTACTTAAGGTGCCGAACGGAGCCTTGCGATTCACACCTCCAGGCAAGAAGTCAGGGCCGGATGCAGCTTCTGGGAGCAGTGCTCCAGGGACTTCGGAAGGTCTGGGTGAACAACAACGGATGGCATTAATCAAACAGCTCATTGAATTTCTTGAACTAACCGAAGAACAGCAGGCTCAGCTTCCTGATATCTTTGCAAGGGGGCGTGAACAGATTACAGCCCTTCGCACGGGAGGGGCCACATCTGAGGAAATCCGAAGCGAAGTCAAGCGCATGCGGCAGGACAGCCGTGGCGCCATAATCGCCATGCTTACCCCTGAGCAGCGCCAGAAATTCCGGGAAATGGAAGAAAGACGTGCAAAAAACCCTGTGTCACCCGGACGGGTCTGGATTGTTAACAGGGATGGAAAACTTGTACCAGTGAACATCATGACCGGCATCAGTGACGGCAATTTCACAGAGATCGTCAGGGGCGATCTCAAGTCTGGTCAGGAGGTGGTCATCGGGGCAAGGCAGTCCGGCCGCAGGCCTTCGCAAAGCGGACGACGGGGGTTAGGGTTTTAGGGTGGCCAGCTTACTTAAGACTGAAGACCTCGCAAAGGACTATCGCATTGGCCCCCATGTAGTGCATGCTCTCCAAAATGTGTCTGTGGCTGTTGAGCGAGGGGAGTTTGTGGCAGTCATGGGACCATCAGGCTCCGGTAAGTCCACTTTGATGAACCTCCTCGGATGTCTGGACAAACCCACAGATGGTCACTATTTCTTTGATGGGGAGGACATTTCCTTTTTCACTCGTGATCAGCTTGCACTGACCAGAAACCGCAAGATCGGCTTTGTGTTTCAGACCTTCAATCTCCTTCCGAGGAACACGGCACTTGATAATGTGGAATTGCCCCTGTTATACGGGCGAACGCCGAGACGTGAAAGGCGGCTCAGGGCGGAGGCTGTGCTTGATGCTGTTGGGCTTGCGGATCGCGCACACCATCGACCATCCCAGCTATCAGGAGGGCAGCAACAGCGTGTGGCCATTGCACGGGCTTTAGTGAACAATCCCTCGCTTATACTGGCAGATGAACCCACAGGTGCCATAGATACACGCACCGGTGTAGAGATTATGTCACTCTTCCAGCGGCTCAACCGTGAGGGCATAACAATAGTGATCGTGACCCACGAACCGGAAATTGCCAGTTTTGCCAATAGGATCCTCCAGTTTCGGGATGGCAGATTGATCAATGATGAGATGGTTGAAAGACCGAAACAGGCTGAAAAGATGCTTGCTGAGCAATGAACTACATTGATTCCATATTTGCCTCTCTGCGGGCGCTTCGCGTCAACGTGATGCGCAGTGTGCTCACTACTCTTGGCATCATCATTGGCGTGGCCGCCGTTATTATTATGGTTTCGGTAGGTGCCGGGGCCGAGGCCCAGGTTAATGAACTTATACGCAGCCTGGGGGCAAACCTCATCATTGTGTTACCCGGGACAACCACATCAGCTGGGGTTAGATTGGGACACGGCACACAACTGACCCTCACGGAAGACGATGCTACGGCCATTCAACAGGAAATCCCAATAGTACAGGTTGCTGCACCATCGGTTCGAGGGGGTGGGCAGGTGGTGTTCGGCAACCTGAACTGGTCCACACTCATCTATGGCGTTACAGCGGAGTACCTTGAGGCCAGGGAGTGGGTAATTGCCGCTGGCCGTACCTTCACACCTGATGAGGTGAAAGGCGCGGCCAAAGTGGTCCTTCTCGGCGAGACTGTGGTTGAGAATCTTTTTTCAGGGGGAGACCCCATAGGGCAGACCATCCGCATTAAGCGGGTACCTTTCAGGGTAATAGGTGTGCTCCGGGGTAAGGGGCAGACGCCCATGGGGCAGGACCAGGACGATACGATCCTGATCCCCCTCACCACAGCAAAAAAGCGGGTATTGGGTGGCCGCTGGGTTAGTGGTAAGAGTGTGGGCTCAGTAATTGTGAAGGTGCACGAAGCCGATCTTGTTGCAGAGGCTGAGGAGCAGATCAAGGCACTGCTGCGCCAGCGCCATCGCCTGCGGACCGGTCAGGACGATGATTTTTTTCTGAGGAACCTTTCTCAAATCCTCGAGACTCGGGCTGAATCATCCCGGGCCATGTCTCTTCTCCTTGCTGCCGTGGCCTCGGTCTCTCTTGTCGTGGGCGGAATAGGCATTATGAATATCATGCTTGTATCGGTTACCGAACGGACGCGGGAGATCGGCCTCCGAATGGCTGTTGGTGCACGGGGCCGTGACATCCTCACCCAGTTTCTCATCGAAGCGGTGACCCTTTCCCTCATCGGCGGCCTCATTGGAATCGCAATGGGTGTGGGAGGATCAATAGCAATCACCTCCTCTGGGGGATGGCCCATGATCATTGAGATCCAATCAGTGTTTCTCGCCTTTGGCTTCTCAGCAGCCGTGGGCATCTTTTTTGGCTTTTATCCGGCAAGAAAGGCGGCGAATCTGGACCCAATTGAGGCCCTACGCTACGAATAGACTTTCAGGGGTTCTGCCCGGATTGAGATCGGTGTTGAATAATTATGAATTTTCTGCTAATCTATTACCTCAATTGAGCTATCCCTAAATTTTGAAGGAGACGGTGTTGGATCAGCTTCTTGATTTGCAGGAAAAATGCCCATCAAACAACCAGGAGTGCCAGGTTTTTGATGAAGTTCGACGTTTGAGGGAAGAGTGCAAGAGGCTGCAAGAATTAACCCAGGTGGATACGCTTACCGGGCTTTTTAATTTTCGCTATCTGATGATGGCCCTTGAAGGGGAAATGGAGCGTACAAGACGTACAGGTCTTTCTACCGGTCTCATTATGAGCGATCTGGACCACTTTAAACGAATAAACGATACCCACGGCCACGAATGCGGCAATAAGGCACTTCAATGGATCGGTAAGATCTGGCAGGAGAAATTACGACGCATAGACATGGCCTGTCGGTACGGAGGTGAGGAGTTTGTTGTTATACTACCAGGAACCCGTTTGCCGCAGGCTATCCGGGCTGCGGAACGTTTGCGATTCGCTCTTGAAAACTCGCCTGTAAAGCTTAACGGCAAACTGGTCAGACTGACAGCCAGTTTCGGAGTGGATGCGTACAGGGGGAGAAAAAAGCTCGCTGTTGAGACATTTATCAAACAGACAGACCATTTTCTCCTTGAGGCGAAGGCCAGGGGGCGCAATCGCGTTTGCTATGATGAAAATAAGATGACCGTGGCAATGGAAGGACTCACGCTTGATGAACGGGAGGCATTGTTTGCAACACGTCGACCTGAAAGGTGAGTGAGGTAGTGTTAAAACGAATAATGTTCGGTGAGCTTGACTTATGCCAACAAAAAAAACCCCGGTAACTTTATGTATTACAAGCGGCAAAGGAGGTGTGGGCAAAACAAGCCTTACAGTAAATCTGGCCTTTGCTTTGGCTGAAAAAGGCGCCCGTGTGCTCATTGTGGATGGTGACCTCGGGCTTGCTAATGTGGATGTATTGCTGGGCCTGTCGGTCAAAAGAACCATCCGTGATGTGTTGGATAGTGGCGCAGACCCCCTCGAATCGGTAATATATCTGGAGCCCAACCTTGGGGTCCTTCCTGCAAGTTCCGGGGTACCTGAAATGGTTACCCTGGGGCCAGAGGATCAGAGCCGGTTGGGTAGTGTTTTGACTACAATTTCGAGCCACTTCGATTACGCCTTGATGGATACTGCCGCCGGGATAGGTCCCTCGGTGCTCTGGTTCAACAGTTTTGTTAACCACAATATAATTGTGCTCAGCCCTGACCCTGCGTCAATTACCGATAGCTACGCCTTAATAAAGATTCTCTCCCGGGATCATAACCGAAAAAATTTCCACCTTGTTATCAACTTAGCTAAGAGCAATGGAGAAGGGTTGCGGACCTATGAGAACCTGGAAAAAGTGGCAAAAAAATTTCTTAACCTGGATCTTCAGTATCTTGGAACAGTGCCTGATGACAAATCTGTTCACAAAGCAGTACGTGGACGGTACCTTTTCATTCAGAAGGCTCCACAAAGCAAGGCCTCTCAGGCTCTTTTTAATCTGGCGGACCGTATCAAGATGCTGAAAGAAATGACATCATAGCCCTGCTTATTGTACTGTGTAAAGACCGTGTGATCACATACATTTAATCCGTTCTGGTAAATCTCGGACAGTGGAAGAGCACCAAAAAGCAAAGCTGCTTAAAAAAATCATTGACAGTGACGGCCTTCCCTCACTTTCTCCGCTTGCCATCCAACTGGTTGAATTTGCTGCGGACGATCAGAGCTCCGCACGGGATTTGGCCTCAATCATTGAAAAAGATCCTGGCCTGACAACGCGGCTTCTTAAATTAGTGGGCAGCGCCTTTTTTGCCCGTGTTCAACGGATTACCTCGGTTACTCATGCTGTTACCCTCTTAGGTTTCAAAAGAGTGCGCATTATGGCCTTAAGCCTTTCGTTGCGCGATACGTTTCCCATGGGCAAGATAAAAGGCATGGATTATGATCATTTCTGGAAGACTTCTCTTTACAGGGCCCTGATTGCACAAAATCTCGCCCAATCCGCACAACCTGATGAACTGAATGCAGAAG
>DATKYC010000264.1:0-6248 GCA_035528695.1 Acidobacteriota bacterium
GATGCCTCCCCCCTCCCTGTTCCCCTCGCATTCGCTCGGGGCCAGGGGGTCCCCCATTGCGTAACTTCTTGAAATGACGAAGGCCTCCCGCCGGTCACTCCGGAAAAGGACCCATGAACCGACTCTGTAAAATTGAAAAGAACTAAAGTGTTACCTCTTTCGCATATATTTCACGGAGCTTGTGTTTCAATATCTTCCCTACCGCGCTCTTGGGGAGACTGCTCGCAAAGTGAACGTATTGAGGCACCGCATCGGGGGAGAGGTGCTGCTGACAAAGTTGTATAATCTCTGAGGCAGCTACCTCCTCTCCTCTCTTCAACACGATCACTGCCTTGACCGCCTCACCCAGTTGATCATCCGGGACTCCTATTACCGCCACCTCGTATACAGACGGATGCTTGTATATTATATCCTCGATTTCGGAAGGCGAGAGCATTTTCCCCTTGCTCGTTATCACATCCTTTCTTCTTCCCACCAGATAGATGTAGCCATGCTCGTCTACAGTAGCCATGTCACCCGTATAGAGATACTCTCCCCGTATGGCCTCTTCTGTTGCCTGAGGTGCCTTCCAATAACCTGCCATCCTGCCTCTACCCCTGGCAATAACCTCTCCGACCTCACCGGGCGACACATCTCTGCCTTGCTCGTTTACCACCCTCGCATGTGCGTTGATTGACTCCCTCCCGCAGGAGCGCAGTCTGTTTACCTTTTCTGGAGGACCCTCAAGTACAAAATCTTCAGGGGGGAGGCAAGTAATAGGGCTCATCTCACATAACCCGTAGACCTGCCCGAATATCTGGCCGAAGGTCTTTATCGCACGCTTCCACACATCTGTTGGCAGAGGGGTCCCTGCGACCACTATCCGGCGCAGGGAGCTGTAATCATAGCTTTGCAGGTCTGGAAAATCGAGGAGCAGTGGCAGGAGGGGAGAGCCCAGGAATGTAGTGGTTATCTTTTCTTGCTGCACAGTTTCCAAGATTGACTGTGGATTTATATCCTTCAGCATTACCACTGTACACCCCATATAAAAATGCGGCAAGACCAGAAAAGGAAGCACCTGAGCCCAGAAGGCAGGGCTCGCAAATAGAAGTACATCCTCCTGCACAACCTGGTAAACCCACACCATGTTGAGCATGGTAAATAGCATTCCATTGTTATTGTACATGATCTGTTTAGGGAGACCGGTTGTGCCACCACTGCAGAGCAAAAACAACAGATCATCATCTTCGACCCGCACCCCCGGTGCTTCCGGCGAAGCAGATTCGAGCAAGGCCTCATAGCTCTTCATATCATCTTGAGTTTCACCTATTATGATGAAATTCTTGACCGATTTGAGTTCAGGGCGCAGGGAATCGATTAGGGCTTTGTAGTTTTCTCCCAGGACCACTGTGCTCGGCTCAGCATTATTTATGAGGTAGATAAGCTCCCGGGAGCTCAAACCTGGATTTAACAGAGACGTTGCCGTTCCCCCCTTCATCCCGGCACAGGAAAGTTCAAGGTGCTGGGTGCAGGTGTCGGCAGCAATGGCGATCCTATCTCCTTTCCCCACACCAAGTGCTGAGAGCGCGTTTGTGAGGCGGTTTACTCTCTCATTGAGTTCACTGAAGGTAAAACGGCTTGTCCCAAATACCAACCCGGTTTTATCAGGGTACCTTCGCGCATTTCTCTCAAGAATTTCACCTAACATGATCTTACCTCGCTTTAAGATTGTTAAGGATCCCCTTTTTTCGTCAAGACCCTATTATTTCCTGATTCGATCGAAGCAACATAGGTCAAACGCGTGGAACTGTCAAGGAGAGAGGGCTTCATGAAAATAAGGCTTATGCAAGAGGTGGTAAGGTATTTATTATATTGACAACCAAAAGGCCTTGCCGGATTATCAATTTTTCTCGACTCGTTCGACCTGGAGGCTCTCGACAGGGTGCTCCGGTGATAAATGGTGATAAATTGAGGAAGTGATATATGAAAAAGGTTCTTATCATAATTATTGGGCTCACACTCATAGGTCTTGTAAGCTGGAAGGTTTACGAGAGAACCTCTCTTCTCCGCAAGCCCGCAGTGATGCAGCGCGGGGCCATCCCTGTTGCCGTTGAAACGAAACCCGTGTTGAAAACCAAAATCCGGGATGTTGGACTTTTTACCGGTACATTGTATCCCAAGGCGCAGTTCATTGTGGCCCCCAAGATAGCAGGGCGCCTTGAAAAGCTCTTCGTTAACATAAGCGATCCTGTCAATGGAGGCCAGTTGATCGCAGTTCTTGAAGATGATGAACACCTCCAAACGGTGGATCAGGCAGGTGCTGAGCTTGAAGTGGCCAGGGCGAACCTCGAAGAAAGCAGGAGTGCCTTAGGGATTTCAGAGCGTGAGTTTGAGCGGGCCAAGGTGCTACGACAAAAGAAGATCGCCTCTGAGTCAGAACTGGATACAGCCGAGGCTCTATTCAAGGCCCAAAGTGCAAAGCATAAGGTTGCCATGGCGCAGGTAGCTCAAAAGGAAGCGGCCTTCAAAGGCGCCAAGGTTCGTCTTTCTTACACACAGATCCATGCACCATGGGAGGGAGACAGCGGGAACCGCGTGGTGGGTGAGCGTTTTGTAGATGAGGGGGCCATGCTGGCACCAAACACCTCCATTGTCTCGATCCTGGATATTGATTCATTGCTGGCCCTTATCTATGTTATCGAACGTGACTATTCCAAGGTCAGGATTGGTCAGGAAGGGATTGTCTCCACCGATGCCTTTCCAGGGAGAAATTTCTCCGGCAAGGTTCTGCGCCTGGCGCCACTCCTAAAGGAGACATCTCGCCAGGCGAGGGTTGAGATAGAGGTCCCCAATCCGGAAGGCCTGCTCAAACCCGGCATGTTTGTCAGGGTTCAGATAGAATTTGCACACAAAGAAAACGCAACAGTTGTCCCGGTCAGTGCCTTGATCAAGAGGAAGGGAGTGGTGGGGGTCTTTCTCGCAGACCCCGCTGAAATGAAGGCCCGGTTTTTTCCGCTTACAATTGGGATCGTAAACTCCGAATGGGCCGAGGTGGTCAAGCCTTCGCTCGATGGGTCCGTGGTGACCCTGGGCCACCACTTGCTTGAGGAGGGTTCAACAATAATATTGCCTCCTGCGAAGCCTGTTGGCCAGGGTACCGGAACCGCTGGTCACAAGGATGAGGAGGCTCGGCCAGAGGTCAAGAGATGAAGCTTTCTCGTTTCGCAGTTCACCATCCGATCTTCACTATCATGTCGGTACTCATCGTCATGATCCTCGGAGGGATTTCTTTTTCCCGTCTCCCCATTGACCTGATGCCCGATATCACCTACCCGACGCTCAGTATCACTACAATTTATGAGAACGCAAGCCCTGAGGAGATAGAAGAACTCGTCACCCGTCCGGTTGAAGAAGCAGTAAGCGCCGTTCCAGGCGTAGAGGAAGTCACTTCCGTTTCTGCGGAAGGTGTCAGCCAGGTGCGAACGACTTTTGCGTGGGGAACAAACCTGGATGCTGCAGCCAATGACATACGGGACCGACTGGACCGGGTTGCCCCACGCCTTCCCGACGATGCAGAAAGACCCACTCTGCGAAAATACGACCTGGCAAGCTTTCCAGTCCTCATTCTTGGTGCCTCAAGCAATCTGGATCCTATCCAGATGCGCCGGATCATTGATGACCAGATCAAGTATCGCATTGAGCAACTGCCTGGTGTGGCAGCAGTCGATGTCCAGGGGGGTCTCGACCGGGAAATCCATGTAAACCTATCAGCAGACAAGATCAAGGCCTTGGGATTGCCCCTCGACCAGATCATGAGCAGGATTAAGGCCGAGAATGTGAATATCCCGGCAGGGACTCTGGAACGCGGCAACCTGGAGGTGATGATCCGAACACCCGGGGAATACACCAGCCTGGATGAAATACGCAATACGGTTATTGGAATACGTGAAGGGGTGCCTATCCAACTTAAAGACGTATCTGCAGTGGAGGATTCCTGGCAAAAACTTGTGAGGATCGTTCGGGTAAATGGCCGGCCGGGAGTTCGCCTCGTGGTATATAAACAATCGGGGACCAACACGGTCGAAGTTGCAGCCGTGGCGCTCAAAGAGCTCGAGAGGATCAATCGAGATATCCCGCAAATCAATGTCACCCCCATTATTGACACCTCTGACTATATTAAGCGCTCCATTAGCAACGTAGGTTCATCCATCCTTTACGGCGGGGCCCTGGCCATCATAGTGCTTCTTTTCTTTCTCCGAAACATTCGAAGCACGACAGTCATTGCCACCGCCATACCGATTTCTATTATCGCCACGTTCACCCTGGTCTATTTTGGCGGCTTTACTTTGAACCTCATGACCCTTGGAGGCTTAGCCCTGGGCATCGGTATGCTCGTCGACAACGCAATCGTGGTTCTGGAGAATATTTACAGGTTCCGTGAATCAGGCGCCGCACCCGAACAAGCAGCTATTGAAGGAAGTGAGGAAGTGACCTCCGCGATTATCGCCAGCACATTGACCACCTTGGTGGTTTTTCTGCCCATGATCTTTGTCCAGGGAATGTCCGGTGTGATGTTCAAGCAACTCTCCTATGTAGTCAGTTTCGCACTTGGCTGCTCCCTGGTCACCGCCATTACCCTTGTGCCCATGTTGGCCTCCATTATTCTTCAGCCTTCGACAAGATCCCACCCCTCAAGCACTCCCTCTTTTGCCCAAAGGCTGTACCTTGTTAGCGGAAGATTCTTTGAAAATCTGGAGCGGGGCTACAAACAGCTCCTCCATTTTTCCCTGAGCCACCGAAAGCTTGTTACGGTTGGATCGGTTTCCCTTCTCATAGGTAGTCTTCTTCTTATTCCATTAATAGGATACGAGTTCATGCCCAACACCGATGAGAGCGAGGTGAGGATCTATGCAGAAATGGAAGTAGGAACCCGCCTGGAGGTTCTTGACAAGGCCTTCCAAACAATACAGACTGTCGTTACAAAGGAGGTCCCCGAAGTCAAGAATACGGTGACCTACCTTGGTGGGACGCCATGGCGCCCGAGGGGCGGCCATACAGGCGAGATGAGAATAGCACTGAAGCCTGAATCCGAACGAACCCGGTCAAGCGAGGAGATCGCAGCTGCAATGAGACGAAAGCTCATGCATATACCGGGCGTCACTGTTCGAACTCGGGCAGGGCAGGGACTCTTTCTGCTCCGAATGGGAATGGGGACAGAAGAGGTCCAGGTGGAGATCCGAGGTCACAATCTGCAGGTAGCCGACCTCCTAAGCAAGCGAATCAAAGACGCGGTTGAAAATGTAGAGGGGGTAACCGACGCCCAGGTGAGCCGTGAATCCGGGAGTCCAGAGGAGCTCATCATTGTGGACCGCCAGAAGGCGGCAGCTATGAAACTCACGGTTTCTCAGATTGCTGAAATGCTTCAGACTGTGCTTTCCGGGACAGAGGCTAGTAATTATCGCGAGGAGGGAAAGGAGTACCCGATTCTGGTGAAGCTCGAGCAGGCAGAGCATATGGACTTACGTGAAATCCTGGATCTGACGTTAACAAACGCAGATGGTAACACTGTGGTCCTTCGGAACGTGGTAGATGTTCGTCCACGCTCCGGCCCTGTCCTCATTGAGCGAAAGGACCAGCAGAGGATTCTGACGGTTTCGGCCAACATCGCCGGACGGGATATGGGCTCTATCCTTAGTGATATTCGAAAGGCCCTGCGCTCTATACCATTGCCGGAGGATTTTAGCATTGTTTTCGGTGGGGATTATGAGGAACAGCAGAAGGCATACCGGGAGCTGCTGCTGAGCTTCGTGTTGGCCCTGGTTTTGGTTTACATGGTCATGGCTTCCCTTTACGAGTCTCTTATTGACCCTTTCGTGGTCATGTTTTCCGTACCGCTGGCGGCCATCGGCATCATTTTGATGCTCTTATTCACTCACACCACGTTCAATGTGCAGTCCTTCATCGGTTGCATCATGCTGGGCGGAATTGTTGTGAATAACGCCATCCTCCTCGTGGATCACACGAATCTACTTCACAGCCGAGGGATGTCTTTGCGGGAGGCGATTGAAGAGGCAGGGAGAAGACGATTGAGGCCAATCCTGATGACGGCCGCGACAACAATGCTGGCCCTGGTTCCCTTAGCCCTCGGTCTTGGCGAAGGAGGAGAAGCCCAGGCCCCAATGGCCAGGGCAGTGATTGGGGGACTTCTCAGTTCTACACTTATAACACTCGTGTTCGTGCCTACTGTTTATTCCTTCTTCAAGGCCAGG
>DATKYC010000265.1:0-4024 GCA_035528695.1 Acidobacteriota bacterium
TGATGTTGAACTCGTTTATACCGGTAATAGGGCATGCGGAACTGCAGCACCCGCACTGCTCGCAGGTCCTGAACATTTCAACATCACCAAATTTTTCTGCTAATGCGATATTCGCCTCCATAAGCCTCAAACCTTTAGGTAAGGTCAAGTTGTGTTGCCATTTCCCTCATGGTGTTGGCAAACTTTGGCCCGTCCGCGGCCGAGCACCAGATATTCCACAGCTTTTCCGGGTCGTATCCCTTTTTGGCCAGCCGTTTCTTGGCACGCTTAACCCTGGTCTCGCAGGCGTAGTTGCCGGATATATAATGGCATGTGGGAAACTCGCACCCCGCTACCAATACCCCGGCAGCACCCAATTCAAAGGCACGCTCGATCAGCTTGATGGGTACCCGGGCAGAACACATCACCCTTATAAGGCGAGCATGAGAGGGATACTGGAGCCTGCTTACGCCGGCCATGTCCACACCCCCCAGGGCACACCAGTGACAGACAAAGCCCAGGATCTTTTCGCCCGCCTTTTCTTCCAGCGCGGCCTCCACCTGGGCGAGAAGCTGCTCGTCCGTGTAATGGACGATGGTAATACACTCTTTTGGGCAGTCCGCTGCACAGAGGCCGCAGCCCTTGCAGAGGGCCTTGACCACGGAAGGTTCCTTATCCTCGCTCACCCGTATAGCCCCATAGGGGCACCTTTTATAGCAGAGGCCGCAGTCGTTACAGTCAGTCAAGTCAATATCAGCCACAATTCCTTCCGCCTCAATATAGCCGTTTTTCATGGGAATGGAGACCCTCATGGCAGCGCCAGTGCCCTCTTCGATAGTTTCCTTCAATGTTTTCGGATTCTTGGCACATCCGCAGAGGGCAATACCGTCGGCAGGAAAATCGAGGGGACCAAGTTTGATATGGCGTTCCTGAAAGAAACCTTCCGGATTGCTGGAGACCTTAAGGTGCCCCTTGATCGCGTCGATGGTTTCATCCCCTTCAAAACCTACGGTGAGCACCAGCAAGTCGGCGGGTAGGGTAAATTCCCTGCCGATCAGGATGTCGTAAGCTTTTACACTGATACTCCCATTCTCGCTTGTCACATCCGGATACCTGTTATCGGGAAACCGTATAAACTTGACTCCTGCGGCCTTGGCGGCATCCAGTTGAAAATGTTCCTCCTTTACCATGCTCAAATCCCGGTAGAGGATATGGACCCGGGTGTCTTTGTTAAGCGTTTTGAGGGCCAGGGCATTCTTGACCGACACAGGGCACCCGATATTGCAACAGCCGAAGATCTCGTTTTTGGAACCCACACAGTTGATCATCACTACATTATTGACATCCGGTAACTGATTGTCATTCAGCAGCCCTTCAAGTTGTAGCTGGGTTACTACCCGTGGGTCGCTGTTGAAAAGGAACTGGCCCTGGGGGATTCTCTCCCTCATTCCAGTTGCCACAATCACTGTGGAGATATCAAGGTTCTCACTGGATCCCTTGGTCCTGAGCGTCACCTTGTAGTTGCCGATATACCCTTCAACATGTTCTATCTCGGTTCCTGTATATACTTTGATGTTAGGGTGGGCCTTTACAGCGGCCGTCCTGGCCTTGGCAATCTCGGTGGCTGGTATCAATTCCTGATTATGCGAGATGGTCGATATCTTATTGAGAAGGCCCCCCAGCTCGGGTTCCTTCTCCACGATGACTGCCTTAAAACCCTGCGCCGCGATGTTAAGGGCGGCGGTCATGCCGGCCATACCGCCGCCAATGATCAGGCACTCAGTCCCTACCGGGAGCCTGATCTCTTCGCCCTCTTCAAGAAGTGCCGCCTTCGCTACCCCCATTTTCACGAGGTCCTTGGCCTTCTGGGTTGCAGCCTCCGGTTCATGCATGTGTACCCAGGAGACCTGCTCCCTGATACTGACGAATTCAAGTAGATAAGGGTTCAGGCCCGCCTTCTTGACGGTCTGTTTGAAGAGGGGTTCATGGGTCCTCGGTGTGCAGGACGCAATAACCACCCGGTTTATATTGTGCTCCTTTATGGACTCCTGCATGGTGCTGAGGGCGTCAACGGAGCATGACCATCTGCCCTCATCTACAAAGACAACGTTTTTGAGTCCCTTTGCATACTCCACCACCTCCGGCACATTCACTACGCCCGCGATGTTTGAGCCGCAATCACAGATAAATACACCTACCCGCACATCGTCTTCACCCATTCAGTAAACCTCGAAAGACTCCTCTCAGCTCTTTACTTAGAAATAGTTTTATTCAGGATCGCCTTCATAACCGCCGCAGTGGCCTGAACAACTGATTCCGAAATATCTATTGGGCCCGTAGCACCACCGCATAGGTATATCCCTTCGACATCAGTCTCAAGAGGCGACATCAGCGGGTCTCTCTCCTTATAGTAACCGAGCCTGTCCAGCTGAATCTTTAAAATCTTCGCGAGCCTCTCGTTCCTCTCGCTCGGAACGAGCCCGGTGGACAGGACCAGGAGTTCTACCTCCTCATTCCTGAGCTCTCCGGTCTGAAGGTCCTCATACCTGATCGTCAGATTCTTTGTTTCAGGATCCTCGAAAACATCATACGGTCTCGCCAGGACATACCTGACACCATTTTCAATTGCCTTCCGGTGAAAACCCCAGAAACCCTTTCCATAGGCCTTAAGATCATTGTAGTAAATGGTGGTCTCAACAGAGGCGTCGTGCTCCTTGGTGATTATAGTCTGCTTGGTCGCGACCATACAGCATACCTTTGAGCAGTAAGGCACCCCGTGGTCGAGGCCGCGGCCGGCGCACTGGATCCATGCGATTTTTTTCGCATATTTTTTGTCCGATGGCCGTATTATGTGCCCGGCAGTGGGCCCACCGGCATTCATAAGCCTCTCAAACTGGAGATAGGTAAGAACGTTATCATAGACATTATAGCCGTGAAGGCCGGTTGGGGGTTTGGCGTCCGCGATACCGGTGGCAACAACAATGCTTTTTACGTCGATATCCAGGTTTTTGTTGGCCTGCCAGAGCCGAACGGCATCCTTGCCCTCTTTTTGACAGGCCTTAACGCATAGGGCTATAGGGCATTCCCGGCACTGGCTGCAATCAACGACACATCCACCCACGCAGCCCCCCTTCTCCCGCATCTTTCCATACCGGCAGTCTGGATCCAGCACAGCAACATTGGGCACGGCCTGGGGAAACGGCATGTAGATCAATTTTCTGGTCCCGCCGATCTTGGCGTCCATCTCATCCGGCAGGCTTATTGGGCATGCCTCCATGCAGGCCCCACACCCCGTGCACTTTTCCTCATCGATGAATTTGGCCTTTTTTACGAGCCTCACCTGGAAGTTCCCATTGGCATTCTTGACCCTCCTGACCTCTGTATTGGTGAGGATCTCGATGTTGGGATGGTTATCCACCTCGTACATCTGGGGGGCCTCGATGCATATGGAACAGTCGTTGGTCGGGAAGGTCTTGTCCAGCCTTGCCATCATGCCTCCTATGCTGGCCGTGTCATCAACCAGATAGACATGTGTTCCATATTTTGCGGCATTCAAGGCACAATTTATTCCCGCGATACCCGCACCGATGATAAGAATGGATTCACTCATGGCTCGTCTTAGATGCGATTAAAATTTGGCTCCTCATAGGAATCTGTGCGTCAACATTGGATCTTAGGCCGGGATTGCGATATCTTTTCTTCGATTCCAGGGCTCCCGTGCTGGTCTTTTCTATGACTTATCTGCGAGGGAAACTTGCCCCCTCCGCTGTTCTCCCGATCCCTTGGATCGGGAGCCAGGGCTTCCCCCACAGATAAGTCATGAAAAGACGGCGCCCTCCCGCCAGTCATTACGAAAGACATTGCAACCCTTCCTTGGCTTGAGCATCAAAACTATTTTTCACCCACACATTCTTGAGAGGAGCCCAAAATTTATTGGTCGTACTCAGTCGTCCGTTGCACTTGCTCAGTATATTAAACCCTGTAGGAATTGTAACACTTTAGCTCTTTTCAATTTTACAGAGTCGGTTCATGGGTCCTTTTCCGG
>DATKYC010000266.1:0-4846 GCA_035528695.1 Acidobacteriota bacterium
TTACTCGCACCAGACGCTCCTCTACGGTGTGGAGGTGAAGTTCTACTCCAATCGTATTGAAGTCTCACCCGAACTGGAAACACAAGTCACTAATCTCTTTGCCATTGGGGATGGTGCAGGCATCACGAGGGGTCTTCTTCAGGCCTCTGCAAGCGGAATCCTTGCTGCCCGAGCCATCGCGAAACGGATAAGAGGGTAAAGACGATCGTAGCCGCCCCTCCCTGAAAGGGCAAAAAGGACGTTCGTTACGTCCTCCGTGCCAATAAGTCAGATCAGGCATTAAAGCTCCCTGCAGCAAGCTGAGGGGAATGCGCTCGCTGTGCATTTTCAAGAATCCACCGGGAACCATTTAATATTAAGCAGCCCCGCTCAGGCGAAAAAAGGGGTTAGTCATACGCTCCCTACCAATGGTTGTACGTGGACCATGTCCTGGGTAGACCCGCAACGAATCTCCGAGGGGAAAGATCTTTTGAATGACCCCGCTTACCAGCTGGTTATGGTCACTACCGGGGAAGTCGGTTCGCCCCACAGACCCTGCAAAAAGTGTATCACCGGTGAATACGACCCCAGGAGCATAAAAGCTTACCCCTCCCGGCGAGTGTCCCGGGGTGTGGAGCACAGTCACAGTAAATCTCCCCAATGGAATCCCCTGGCCGTCCGAGAGGTTCCCTTGTGGCCTAAAATTCAGGCCCGGTGCATCAAGCGGATGAATCCATACGGGGGCATTGGTAATCCTCCTTAGCTCCCCAGCTCCGCCGATATGATCAATATGTCCATGTGTAATAAGGATGTAACGGATCTTCAGTCCCAGTCGCGAAACTACCTCCACAATCCGGAACACGTCGTCGCCCGGATCAATGACCAGGCCCTGATTGGTCTTTTCACAACCCAATATGTAACAGTTAGCCTGATAGGGGCCAACGACCAGTTTTCTTAACATCTTGCGATACCTCTTATCCCCCTCGCCCTGTCCCTCTCCCTAGGGAAATATAGGATTTGTAGAAGGATGCTATTCATCCCCAACTTAAAAGCCCGGGCTTGCCGGCATTTTTCGTAAGGTAAGGTAGAACTGGGATATGTCAAGGAGGGACCTGCCGGAACCGCAGATCAGTGCTCTTTGGCCAGGGAGGTGCATACACCACAGCGATAGCACTCGCCCACCCGGCAGACGTCGGATTCTTCCGCCTTCAGGGCCAGGTTATATTCCTCTATCAAATGTCTCTTTTGAATGCCGTGATCAATGAAATCCCAAGGCAGAGCCTCGTCTATGCGCTTTGGACGGTATACAAAAAAGTCAGGGTTTATGTCTGAAAAACGAAGTGCTCTGGTCCAATCGCCCCCTAACTTATGTGATCTGAGCAGGATCGAACCAACCCTTCGGTCCCCCAGTGACAGCAATGCCTGGACATAGGACCACTTGGGTACGTCAAAACTTACCTTGACACCCCCCTCTCTTGCCAATGCGTTTCTTAGCCATTTCTGTTTGTCTTTGAGAGAGGAAACTTGTTCAAAGGCATGCCACTGAAAAGGGGTGAATGGCTTGGGAACGAAGCAATTCACACTCAGCTTTATTTGTCCAATCGTACCTCGGGGTGCGGATTCTTTCACCATACGGTGTTTTATAAGCTTAACAAGATTTACAATTGCTTCTATGTCATCCTTGCTTTCAGTGGGAAGACCGATTAGAAAATACAGTCTCACCGCAAAATTTTTAGTTCTTGATATAAGTCTAGCGGCCTCTATGATCTCCTTTTCTGACAGATGTTTGTTGATCACCCTTCGAAGTCTTTCAGAACCCGCCTCGGGCGCTATGGCGAGTGTTCTCTGACCTGTCCTCTCCAGGTTATCAAGGAGTCCTTGCGAGAGGCCATCCGCCCTCAAGGATGAGACAGAGAATCGGCCTCCGCTTTTCGTGATAAGAGAGGTCAGGTTTTCTATCCCGGGGACATCTGAAACTGCCGTACCTAAAAGTCCCACCTGGCCGCACTTTTCCATTGCTTTTTCAATTGCATCGCCAAGCTCAGATTCGCCCCATACCCTAGGTGGGCGATACACGTAGCCTGCGGCACAAAACCGGCACGCACGTCCGCATCCTCTCCCCAGTTCGATCAGGATCCTGTCAGCAAACTCTGTTTCGGGTGTCGTAATCTGGGACACGGGCACCTCTTGTCCCTGTGAGGGTCTTCCGCCCGCTGAGGCCTGGCATGCTACCTTGATCCTTTCAGGCACCTGAGCTTCTTTACTCAGCAGGGATCTCAGAGTTCCATCTGCGTCGTATTCCGGCTGATAGAGAGAAGGGACATACACACTGCTCATGTTCTTGGCCAAGCTTATTGCAATATCGCTTCTCTTTTCATTACTCCGACTGCATTCAATGAAAAGATCCACAAATTTGGTCAAATTGGCCTCTGCCTCACCCAGAAGAAAAAAATCAATGAAAGGCGCGAGAGGTTCAGGGTTCAAAAAAGTGGTAATGCCTCCTGCCATGATAAAGGGATATGGATCAGACCTTTCTTCCGCAAGCAGTGGGATCTTGCCCATCTCAAGAATTTTCAGGATATTGGGATAGTCATTTTCAAAGGAAAGGGAGAAGGCGACAAGATCGAATTGCCGGAGGGGGGTTTGAGATTCTAAGGAGAGCAGCGATTTTCCCGACTGAAGATACCAGCGCATTTCTTCATTTTCTGGCAGAAAAACGCGCTCTGCAACAGTGTCAGGCCTCTTGTTTAAGAGATGGTAAACAATCTGGAAACCTAAGTTTGACATGCCCAGGCGGTAATAGTTTGGATAGGCCAGTGCGATGGAGATCCTTCCGCCCCAGTCCTTCCTAACAGTCCCCTTCTCTTTGGCCAAGATCGCCCGATAAAGGGAAATTATGTCACCTGTCACGTCCTTAAACCTGGCAAACTCGATAAGCCGAACAAATTTGACGAACTTTTTAGCCCCTCACGGATGATTATCAGTCAGCCTTGGTCCTGAGAAAGGTTGGATAATCCAAATTCCCCTTCATCGTGAACCTACTGAGAATGCCTCTTTTCCTGTCACGGGCCTCACGTTCGTCTTCAGATCCCAAGATCTCCACGCCTTTTCTCTGGAAGGTGGGAATATCCAGGCTCTGGCCATTCATTCTCACCGTCCAGCCTTCGTCAGCCTCTTCGGGGGTCACATCCCTGATCTTAACAACGTTAGAATAAGCTTCGCTGTAATTATGCCTGTACCCGTCACCGTTACCCTCTATACCGGTGGCAACTACGGTCATTTGTACCTCATCTCCCATGGTGTCGTCAAAAACCACACCCCAAAAGATTTCAGCGTCCCCGTTCACTTCCCCCTTAATGAGGTTGGAGGCTGCGTCGATTTCATCCATGGTCATGTCAGAAGGACCAGTTATATTCATAAGTAGCCCTTTTGCACCATTAATAGATGTGTTCTCTAGAAGGGGACTATTTATTGCCATCTGAGCCGCCTCGGTTGCCCTGTTTTCTCCGCTGGCCCTCCCCATTCCCATAATAGCGCTGCCCATCTCCGCCATCACTTTTCTAATATCGGCAAAATCCAAATTGATAAAACCGTTGCTAATGATCAAGTCAGAGATTCCCTTCACCGCGTGAAGCAGGATCTCATCTGCTCGTGCGACAAGATCTCTAAAGGTAGTACTCTTGCTACCCAGGCTCTTGAGACGTTCATTGGGAATAACGATCACGCTGTCCACCTCTTTCTTGAGTGCCTCAATCCCCTCCATGGCCCTCTTCATCCGCCTTTCACCCTCAAATTTAAAGGGCTTGGTCACCACGGCTACTGTCAGTGCGCCATTCGCCTTGCACTCTCGGGCAATTACAGGGCCAGCCCCTGTGCCTGTTCCACCTCCCATCCCTGCGGTTATAAAGACCATATCAGTATTCTCCACGGCCTCCCTGATATCATTGATACTCTCTTCAGCTGAAAGCTTGCCGATTTCTGGATCTGAGCCTGAACCAAGGCCCATAGTCGTTGATGGGCCAATCTGAATCTTATAGGAACAGGTGGACCTTTCGAGGTCCTGGCAATCGGTATTGGCTACAACAAAATCTACGCCTCTTAGATTTGTCCTGATCATGTTGTCGATGGCGTTACCGCCAGCGCCTCCAACACCAATTACCTTGATCTTGGCATAATGTCTCTCCTTTTCTTCCACAAATTCGAATCTCATGACCTCCCTCCTTTTGTTTATAATGTTTGCAAGGTCAAAATCCTAGGCACCCTTAAACTCATACAACATCCTTGAACCACCTCTTCATTCTATCTATAACCCGGTTGAAAATGTTGCCGTCTCTAATTCTAAACTTTTGAGTTTTTTTGCCCCTCTTGGCGCCATAAAGTACAAGGCCGACGGCAGTGGCATACATCGGTTTGTTCACCACTTCCACCAAGCCGGTTATTTTCTGTGGATATCCTATACGCGCAGGCACGTTGAATATCTGCTCGGTTATCTCTACAACACCCGGCAATTCCGCTGACCCACCTGTAATTACTGCTCCCGAAGTGATCATATCTTCGTAACCGCACCTAACAAGCTCACCGTAGACCAGAGAAAATATTTCTTCGACTCTTGGTTCAAGGATTTCGCCCAGTATCTGCCGGGATAACACTCTGGCCTTTCTTCCTCCTACGCTTGGCACCTCTATTGTCTCTTCTCTCCCGATCAATGAAGAAAGTGCGCATCCATATTTAATCTTGATCTTTTCCGCCTCCAATCTCGGTGTCCTAACCCCCACGGCAATATCGTATGTAAGGTTGTCACCCCCTAGGCCCAGGACCGACGTGTGTTTGATGGCCCCTTTTGAGAATACTGCCATGTCGGTAGTAC